>JBEDIY010000035.1:0-59712 GCA_041173245.1 Bacteroidota bacterium
GTATAACCATCTAACAAAGTAAATGAACCATACCACTTAAACTTAAGTACGTTAGGCTTTATGTTATGCTCACCATTAATTTGTGAGTTCCAAAAAGTATTTTGTTTGAAACCATATTCATAACCACGTACGCTATCTAAACGCTGATTACCATTATTCTCTAAGCCAGTACGTAAGGTTGTAAAATCTGAAGAAGTAACGTTAAATAAGGTTTTAGCAGAAATTTTATTATTACTATTAATTTGGAAAGAAACATTAGCTAAACCTCCCCAAAGTAGGTCGGTGCTGTATCTATTATCGTCATAATCAAAATCTGAAGTAAATGTACCATCACCAATAAAGTTAAAACCACTATTACTACCCTTGGTTAAACGTACACTTTTATTATAGTTAAGTGCAAAAATAGCACCCAGCTTTCTGTTGTTTTTATACTCTTTAACAAAACCACCACTTGTTTGAAATTGACCATTAATTAAATTAGACTTGCTTGCTGCATTGGGCGCCCAATTATTTTGCATGGTAGAACCGATGTATGTTTTATCGGCAGGTCTTAAAGCATCAAACTGAGATTTGGATGTGTAGGTTGATGGTAAAGAACGTGTACCATCATCAATACCTAAATAATCTGTTTTACCACCTTTATTTTCGTAAAAAGTTCCATTAACAGCTTGTGTATTAAAGCCAGAACCAACTTGAATGTTAAAAAAGTTTTTGTTAGGAATATCTCTTGTATTTACTTGAATTAAACCACCAGCCCACTCACCCGGAAGTTCAGGAACAAATGCTTTATTGATAACGATATTATCAATCATGTTAGCAGGGATCAAATCAAATGAGAATGCTTTTCTATCAGGCTCTGTGCTACCTAACTGTATACCGTTTAATGTGGCAAGGTTGTAACGCTCAGCTAAACCTCTAATCACTAGAAATTTACCTTCTTGAATACTTGCACCCGGTGTACGCTTGATAACTTCACCTGTGTTTCTATCTGGAGAACGCTTAATAGCTTCGGCAGAAATTACAGAAGCAACCGTATTTGTATTTTTTTGGAAAGTAATAAGTGCGTTAACTGTTTCACCTTTTGCAGTAGCAGTTCTTGAAGTTGCTTTAACCGATACATCTGTTAAAACTTTACCAGCTTCATTTAAAATAATATTTACAGTTTCTTCATCACCCGCTTTTTCTACTGAAACGTCGTTAATTGTTTTTTCTTCGTATCCAACATAACTTACTGTAAGTGTGTATTTTTTTTGCGCATCTGCAACAAAGCTAAAACGACCTTCAACGTCTGTTCTGGTCATGGCAGTTGCTGCACCAGATAATTTAACGGTAACACTCGCTAAGGCCTCGTTTTTACTGTTGGTTACTTTACCAACAATTTTAGATTTTTGAGCAGATATCGTTGCGCTAAATACTAGTAAAAAAAGAATAGATAATAATTGCTTCACAGGGTATTACTTTTATGAAGCAAAACTACCTTCGCTATGTTACGGGAAGGTTACCGATATGTTAACGCAATGTTACCTCTATGTTACCGCAATGTTACCAACCTGATCGTAGAGGTGGTGAATGAGGCCATCAACAAGGCCTATTTTAGGTACATAAATTTCATCAATACTGGCCCATTTCATTATTTGTACATATATAAGTAATGCAGGCACAATGACATCGGCCCGGTCTTCCTTTAAACCGTACAAATTCATGCGGTCTTCTATGGTCACATTTGATAATTCTTTGTAATAGTCTTTTAAGAGGTCTAAACTAAGCGGTTTTCCCTCTTTTAAACGGCTCATAGACAATATTTTAGTAATATTTCCGCCGCTTCCAATGGCAATAGATGGGAGATCACTTTTAATGTACTTTTTAACGTAATCCTTCATGTCATCCCAGGCTTTTTCCTTGATCTGATTTTTGAGGAGCCTGATGGTGCCAATATTAAAAGACTCTTTAGAAACAAGTTCTCCATTGGCAAAAAAAGTAAGTTCGGTACTACCACCACCCACATCAATGTATAAATAAGAGTGATCCGAATCTAAATTCTCGGCCACATGGTTTTCATAAATAAAGGAGGCCTCTTCTTGACCCGATATCACTTTAATTTCGATGCCGGTTTCTAGCTTTACTTTTCTAATAATGTCTTTGCTATTTCTAGCATCACGCATGGCACTGGTAGCACAAGCGTACACATGCTTAATCTCATATGCCTCTAATAGATGCTGATAGGCTTTTAAAGTTTGCATCAGCATTTTAACCTTAGCCTTAGAAATTTCTCCGGTTTCAAACACATCAAAACCTAGCCTTAATGGCACACGTACTAAATTAATTTTATTAAATACGGGATCCTGCTTGGGCTGTTTGGTAACTTCACTAATTAATAAACGGGCGGCATTACTTCCAATATCAATGGCGGCTAACTTCACTTTTTACTATTCGTTTTCTGTTGGAGGTATAAATAAGTTTCTACTTGTGAGCGTATCTTTTTTCTAGTGCCCAAAGGTACATAGTTATTTAATAAGGCACTGTCTAATACCCTTGCCTTCACGTTGTCCTGTAACTGAATGTGGATAATCTCCTGTAATTCCTTTTTAATGGCAGGATCTAGTATTGGAACAGCTGCTTCGATACGGTGGTCAATATTACGCACCATCCAATCGGCACTAGATATATATACTTTTGGATTTCCACCATTACTAAATATCATCACACGTGCATGCTCTAAATACTCATCCACAATACTGATGGCGCGTGGCTTTGCATTCAATTTTTTATGATCCATAGAGGCACAAAAAATACCACGTACTATCATATTAATAGTTACACCCGCAATTGCAGCGTCATTTAATTTTTTAATTAAATCCACATCACTCAATGAATTTAATTTAAGCGTAATTGCTGCAGGCTTACCCGCTTTGGCATTTTTAATTTCATGGTTAATTAAAGCTACAATAGTTGGTCGCATAGAAATTGGCGATACTACAAGTGTTTTACAGTTTTCTAATGGGCCATAGCCTTTTTCGGGATGCTCCAAAAAGTTAAAAATCTTATTAATATCGGCCATGATGTTTCGGTTGCTTGTTAATAAGCAATGATCACCATAAACACGCGCTGTTTTTTCATGCAAATTACCCGTGCTCACAAAACCAAATTGTACCGTTTTATTTTTTTCACGCTTTTTGATTACACAAACCTTGGCGTGTACTTTCATATTTTGTATACCATATAATACGGTAATACCTTCCTGCTCCAATACATCTTTCCATTCTAAATTAGCTTCCTCATCAAATCTTGCCTTTACTTCAAGCATCACCGTTACGGCTTTACCATTGCGCGCCGCATTAATAAGTGCGTTAATCACTTTTGAAGCAGGAGCCAAACGGTAGGCTGTAATTTTAATGGATAGAACATCCGGATCCATGGCACTTTCTCTAAGCAAATCAATCACCGAATTGAAACTATGGTACGGAAAATGCAGCATCACATCTTTTTTTAACACCACATCTGTTACGCGTAAGCTTTTACTGAGTTCAGGGTGGGTTAAAGATGCTTTACGCACACTTTTTTCCATAACCAGGTCTGGGAAATCCATAAAATGTCTAAAGTTATGAATGCGACCTCCTGGTATGATATTGCTTTTTTGAGAGAGCTGTAAACGTCTAATTAAATAATCGAGTAAGCCAGCATCCATTTCTCTATCATATACAAACCTTACTGGCTTTCCTTTACGTCTATTTTTTAAACCTTTTTCAATTTTTTCGATGAGGTTACTCGCAAGGTCATTATCGATGTCTATTTCTGCGTCTTTGGTGATTTTAAAAATAGCAGACTCAAAATAATCAGAATCGAAATAAGAGAAAATAAGAGGGAGGTTAAACCTAATAATATCTTCTAGTAAAATAATTTGATGACCGCCTGTTTTTGTGGGAAGTTCAACAAACCTACCTATTGCAGAAACAGGCACTTCAATTAAGGCATACTTACTTTTGTAGGCGCTATTTTTTTTGCGCATCACAATGCCTAAATAAATACTCTTGTCACGCAAATAAGGCATTTCATTGATAGATTCAACCATTAGTGGTATCACATTACCACGCACCTGCTCATCAAAAAACTTTGTTACAAAAACCTGCTGCTCTTTGGATAAATGCTTTTCATCGACCAGCGTGATATTTTCTTTTTTTAAATCACGAACAATATTTTTCCAAATTCTATTAAACTCATTTTGCTGCTCTAAAACAATGGTTTGGATTTCATCAAGTATACTTTGGGAGTGCTGCTCTAAATGCATATCAAGCTTCTTACCCTTCCCCTTAAATTCAATCATCCGCTTTAAAGTAGCAACACGCACTCTAAAAAACTCATCGAGGTTATTGGAAAAAATTCCTAAAAAACGGATACGCTCTTTTAGTGGTACAGACGAATCATTGGCTTCTTGCAAAACTCTTCCGTTAAAACTTAACCAACTTAAATCTCGAGGTATGTAGGAATACTTAGGCATAAATCATTACAATTTTTAACTGTGCGATATTACAAAACTAGGCAGCCATCTTACACCAGCTACATCTAAAGTTACAATTTGTTAACATAGGCGTAAAGATTTGTTCATATTAGAGTTATTACTTTGACAAACTACCACAATGGAAAAAAGAGACATTGATGTTCTCGTACTTAGTGATTTACACCTCGGCACATTTGGCTGCCACGCTCAAGACATTGTAACGTATTTAAAAAGTGTGGCTCCAAAAATATTGGTTTTAAACGGCGATATCATTGATATCTGGCAGTTTAAGAAACATTATTTTCCGGCTGCACACATGCAAGTAATCAAGCAAATTTTTAGCTTATTAAGTAAGGGAACTAAGGTATACTACATTACAGGTAACCATGACGAAGCCCTTCGCCGCTACACAGACCTCGAAATGGGTGGTTTTACCCTTACAGATAAAGTGGTACTGGACCTAGATGGTAAAAAAACCTGGATTTTTCATGGAGATATTTTTGATGCTACTACCAAAGGCAGCGCCAAAATCATTGCAAAGCTTGGCGGCCATGGATACGACCTATTAATTATGCTCAACAGCGCCATTAACTGGGCCCTTAAACTAATGGGCAAAGAAAAAATGAGCTTTAGCAAAAAAGTGAAAAATAGCGTTAAAAAAGCAGTGTCTTGGATTGGTAATTTTGAACAGACCGCTGCAGAACTTGCCATTGAACAGGGTTACGACTATGTGATTTGTGGTCACATACACCAGCCACAAAAAAGAATGGTAACCAACGAACATGGTTCTGTTATGTATTTAAATAGTGGTGATTGGATAGAAAATTTAACCTCACTTGAATATGTAAATGGCGAGTGGAATATCCACCAATACAATGAAAAAGAGGAAGCAGCGAAAGTGATTCCTATTTCAAGCAGTGAAAATAAATTACCAGAACTCAACGTACTTACCAAAGACGTTGCTTTATTTTTTAATAGTTTAATGGCGCAGTAATTGAAAATTTTATACGCAGTACAAGCAACAGGAAACGGACATATAAGTAGGGCTGTAGAACTACTACCCTATTTGGAGCAGTATGGACAAGTAGACGTTTTTTTAAGCGGCGAAAATTGTCATTTACCTACAAGCTTACCTGTTAAATATAAAAGTAAAGGCGTATCCCTATTTTACGGCAATAGAGGAGGGTTAAACTACTATAAAATGTGGAAGAAGTTTTCTATATCCAGAATATGGAAAGAAGCTAAAGCCCTTCCAGTAGAGGATTACGATATTGTGATCAATGATTTTGAATGTATCACTTCACTGGCTTGTAAATTTAAAAATAAACCAAGTATTCAATTTGGTCACCAAGCAAGTTTTAGAAGTCCATTATCACCAAGGCCTAAAAAAAGAGAATTTATTGGCGAGTGGATTTTAAAAAACTATGCAACAGCCAGCAGCTACTTTGGCTTACACTTTAACGCTTATGATAACGGCATTTATAATCCGGTTATCAAAGCAGATATTATTGCAGCCAACCCTATTAATAATGGTCATGTAACCGTTTACCTTTCGCACTATTCAAAAAAAGTAATTACCACTCAATTACTTAAAGTACCAGGCATTAGGTTTGAAGTTTTTACCAAAGATGTAAAAACAGAAACCATCGAAAAAAATATTAGGTTCATGCCTATTTCAAACGAAGGTTTTACAAAAAGTATGATTGAAAGTGCTGGCGTAATTACGGGTGCAGGTTTTGAAACCCCCGCCGAGGCTTTGTATTTGGGTAAAAAATTAATATGCCTTCCTATTAGAGGCCAATACGAACAACTTTGTAATGCTGCGGCATTAGAACAACTAGGCGTGCCTGTCATAAACAAAATGCATGCAACATTTTTTGTGGAAATTGCTAAATGGTATGATTTACCAGCTCCAACGCCATTAAAACTTGAGCACAGCACCTATCAACTGGTACAAAAGGTCATTGAACAAGCAAAGGCATTGAGCCCGTCAAATCAGCAAAGTACAGAAAACGAAAGCTTAAACAGCTTTGCCGTTTAGAAAATCTCTAAACCAATACCCCGAATTTTTTACAGTGCGAAGTTGGGTTTCAAAATCGGTGTGTACCAGACCAAACCTTGTTGAATAACCATAAGCCCATTCAAAATTATCGGTTAAAGTCCAGGCGTAATAACCTCCAATAGGAACACCCTCTTTTTTTGCTTGCAATACGGCGCCCATATACGCTTTAAAATATTGAATGCGTTCTATATCGTCTACTACCCCATTATGCAAATGGTCTTTAAAACAAGCGCCCCCTTCAGTTACAATAATTTGTTTAACACCATCGTAAGAGCCAAACCTTTTAAGCATTCCATAAAAACTTAAGGGATCTATTTCCCATCCAATAGCGGTATGCGGTTTCCCTCTTTGTTTGGCACTCACTTCGGAGGCCGAAACGTATGGTATTAAAGGGTTGTGCTTGATGGTCACCGAAAAATAATTTTGCAAACCAACGTAATCAAAATCGAATTTTAATTTATCAATAAAGCGCCAAGCCGTTGTGGCAATATGCAACTTATCTAAAAAATCAAATTGATCCATTTGCGGAAACCCCATACCTAATACCGGCTCAATAAACAAACGGTTCAAAAGCGCATCGGCTCTCTTTGCAGCTGCAATATCTTTATCACTACTGGTAAAAGGTTTGGTTTCAGAAATAGAAAAGCTAGTACCAATAACCGCATGCGGGCAGTGTTCTCTAATTATTCGACCACCTTCGGCAGTACATAATGCTGCATTATAAATAGCTGGAAACACATTTGCTGAGCCCATTTTTCCTGGTGCATGCATGCCCATCATATAGCCAAGCGCCGTAAATGCAAAAGGCTCATTCATCACTATCCACTGTTGTACTTTTTTGCCGTACTGTTCGGTTAATAGTTTTACGTATTTGGAAAACCATTTAACCATATCACGGCTAGTCCATCCACCTTGTAATTCAAGTGCATGCGGTAGGTCCCAATGATATACAGTAACAACGGGCTCTAGCCCATTTGCAATACACTCATCAATAACGTTGTGGTAAAATGCAATGCCTAACTTATTTACCTTACCAATCCCCTCGGGTAATACGCGGCTCCAGGCAATAGAAAACCTAAACACTTTAAAGCCTAATGCTTTGGCGAGTAAAATATCGTCTTTGTAGCGGTGGTAAAAATCGGCGGCAACTGTGGGCCGCGCACCACCTTTAATCACATTTCTTTTGCGTGCAAAAACATCCCACACAGAAAGCCCCTTACCGTCTTCAAAAGCGGCGCCTTCATTTTGTGGTGCAGCCATCCCCACACCCCATTTAAAATCAGGTCCAAAATCTTGTATCGAAAAATTTTGTTGATGCAACTGATTAAATTTTATCTAAAATTTCTAGCAGGTCATCCACCACTGCAGTGGGGCCTGCTACTTGTATTTGCTCCCTTGTTTGGGCACCAGTAGTAACCCCAAAAGTTTTACCACAACCCGCATTTTTTCCTTCCTCTATGTCAATCGCAGAATCTCCCACTTTTACCACCGTTGTTGGATCTGTAATGGCAAAGTGTTTGATGGCATAATCAATCATATCAGGCGCTGGCCTGTTATTTGAAACATCAGAAGCAGTTACCAACAAATCAATATCTTCTCCTTCGATCCAGTTTAATTTATTCAATAAACCGCTAGCCGTAGCTCTGTTATATCCTGTATTTAAAACAACTTTAATTTCTTGCTTTTTAAGTAAGGCGAAAACTGTTTCTGCATTAGAGCAAGGCGTTACCTCCAAATTTTGATATGCATTTTCTAATGCAACAATAAAATAATTATAGATTTCTTGTGCATGTGCAGTTTCATGATGTTGCGATGCCAATACATCCTTAATGGCTTGCAATTTTTCTTTACCAGCACCATGTAACAAAACGTCATCTAATGCAACGGGTATGCCTGCGTTAACGATAGCTGCGTGCAATGTTTTATACACAACATTATTTTCATCAACCGTTGTACCTGCCATATCAAAAACAACCATACTTGTTTGCATAAACTTTAAGATTTAAGTGAGGCTGTAATATAAGTTGCAAAAGACTCTATCGGCTCTGTTTGCATGGTTGGATCTTTTGCCAAGTCGTCCCATGTTCTAAGCTGTACCGCTTCTTTATAGTTTGAATAGGTTTCAAATTGTTGCGCTTCGTTAGCATTCATAACACCACCTTGCAAAGCCAGGCTTTGACGCGACGGCTCACTTAATGTATCATAGTAGGCAGGGTTAACATAACATAAATACCTTTTTGCTTGTACATGCAGTTTAGCTGGTTCAACCACTTCTTTTACAAAATATTTGTCTAAAAAGTTTGCCGCTAACGTTTCATGTAAATCATCTACGCCTTGATCTGGCGCATCATCTGGCAACTCATGCAAAAGGTGCCCTATGTCATGTAATAAACTAGCTGTAATTAAAGCGTCAGAAGCATGGTTGTTTTTTGCAAAGGTAGCAGCTTGAAGTGCATGCTCTAATTGCGTTACAGCTTCTCCACCATACAATGAGTGCCCTTTTTGATTGAATAAATCAATAATTTTTTGTGTCATATCCTTAAATTGTATTTATCATTTCTTCAGCAAATCCAAAAGACATCGTCATACCATGTCCACCAATGCCATTTAAAATATAAACCCCTGGCTCAATCGTTATAAATAAATCGGTAGCTCCATTTTTCATAACAGGATAAATACCATTCCAGGTTTGGGTAATTTGCCAATCATCAATATGCATAAGCTGCTTTAAATAATCAAGTACCAATTGATTTTGGTAATGATTGTCAAATGGATCAAAATCCAGCCCGTATTCATGTGTATCTCCAACTGTTAATTCACCTTGTGCATTTTGTGATACCATTACATGAATGCCATGCTTTACATACTCAGACATGTCTTGATGTATTCTGGTGTGAAGTGCCTCCAATGACGACGCCACTGCAAAACTCTTGTAATGTAGTAAACTTAAACCACCACAAACCGAAGTGCCTATTTTATAGTATGATTTTTCATGCTTAAAACGCATCATTTGCAACCTACTTTTTGTTATGGGCTGTGCTGCAAATACAGATGGAAAAAGTGTTTCAAAATCGGCGCCAGAACAAACACAAATAATATCTGCTTCAAAGGTTTTATCAAATGAACTGGCTTTATGTTTTGTAACGCCCGTAATAGCCGTGCCCCATATAAATTCGACGCCATAAGCTGCAGTGAAATAAGCTGGTAAACCTTTGATGGCAGCTCTTGGATCAATAATTACTTCATCATCACTGTATAAGCCTCCTATTAAATTACGCTGATTAATACCTGAAAACCTTTTTTCAATTTGATCTGGCGTTATTAGTTCTACCGGACGTTTGTTTACAGTAAATTTTTCATGCATTTCTTCTAGCACTGCCCATTCGTCATCAAAATAAGCTAGATGTATACTTCCACAAGAATTATAGGTCTGTTTCATTCCATCTAAACACTCCATCCAAATTTGCTTGGTTCTTTTTGCTCTTTCGTATAAGGCGCCATCTGGTTGACCAACCGGCCAAAGCATTCCAAAGTTTCTGATGGAAGCACCAATAGCTTCCCCTGTTTTATCTATAACTGTAACTTTATATCCTTTAATGGCGAGCGCCCTTGCTGTAGCCAATCCTACAATACCAGCACCTACTACAATTGCTTTTTGTTGTACCATAAACCAATTTGAATAATAAATATACTAAAAAAAGCGAAGCCTATAAAGGCCTCGCTGTAAACGATTGCTTGCCACAATTCATTTTATTTAACCAAAATAAAATAAGTACGAGTGTTCAAAGTATGAATGAACCATTAACATACATTTGAAGCACAAAAGTAATTGGGTGATGTGTCTTAATTGTTAAGGTAAGGTTACCCTAATATGATATAATTCATTTAAATTGTTTACAATTAATTAATACTACAAACCAATCGCCTACAAAAACTAAATTAACTTCCTGCACCATTCTAAATAAAACCCAATGCCTACTAGTAGATATGCCTTTTTTGATAACGCTTCGATGTCGTTACAAATTAAGGAAACAGATATTCCAGCACTTCAAGACTATGAGATATTAGTTAGGGTCGAATACACAACCTTATGTAAGTCGGATATACTAACCTACACCGGCAAAAGAAAAGAAAAAAATCCAACCATTTTAGGACATGAAATTTGTGGAACGATTGCTGCCTTTGGCAATAAGGCGCCAAAAATAGACTGCAGACACAATAACATTGCAATTGGCGACAGAATTACCTGGGCAATTTATGCCAGTGATCCTTTGGAAGCCATGTCTTTAAAAGGAATACCACAAAAAGCAGCGGGATTGTTTAAATATGGACACGAAGAAATCACTGAAACCAGTCACCTACATGGCGGACTCAGTGAATACATTATTTTAAGACCTCATACACCCATTGTTAAACCCATTGTTAACTTACCCATACCGGTTTTAACGATTGTAAATTGTGCGGTGGCAACAGCAGCTGGTGCCATCAGAATTACAGGCAACCTAGAAGGTGCAAACGTAGTTATTGCTGGTGCTGGTATGCTTGGCGTTATTGCATGTGCCATGGCAAAATCGAAGGGGGCAAAAAATATTATTGCAATAGATATAGAAAATGAAAGACTTAAAATGAGTACTTCGTTTGGCGCTACCCATACGGTTCACCTCGATACCATCAATAGTTTCCAAAATTTTTCAAATTGGCTAACGTATAATAAATTACAAATAGATTGTTTTATAGATTTTAGCGGAGAACCTACAACCATTGATATACTACTAAAACAACTGAGTGTTGGCGGTACCGCCGTATTTATTGGATCTACGTATCCGCAACAAAATATTACCATAAATGCAGAAACAATTGTCAGAAATATTTGGACGATCAAAGGACTCCATAATTACAATGAATCAGACCTCATAGAAGCTGTAGATTTTGTTGAATCACACTACCAAGAATATCCA
This sequence comes from Bacteroidota bacterium, assembly GCA_041173245.1. Lineage (GTDB taxonomy): Bacteria > Bacteroidota > Bacteroidia > Chitinophagales > Chitinophagaceae > Sediminibacterium. Next base: position 11,516 of record JBEDIY010000035.1, read on the forward strand.
ATTTCAACTTTAGTAAAAGGAGGCTTCACCTTGGACACTTGCAAATTAGCATTTGATTATGCAATAGAAGAACATCCATATAGGGTTGGCATATCACTCAAATAAGTATCATCATGAATGCCTTTAATAAAGTACAAACCTACCTGGGTAAATCAAAGCCCGCAGTATTTATTTTCTTTTGCAGTAGTGCTGCCTTTTTAACCTATTGCAGTATGTATGCCTTTAGGAAACCATTTACAGCGGGCACCTACCAAGGACTCAGTCTTTTTGGAGTAGATTATAAAGTAGCGCTTATTATCTTACAACTAATTGGTTATGCCCTATCTAAGTTTATAGGTATTAAGTTAATAGCAGAGCTCACACCACAAAAAAGGGTACAAACTTTAATTGTACTAATGGGCCTAGCATTTTTATCTTTACTAGGCTTTGGGTTAGTTCCCTATCCGTACAATGCGGTGTTTATGTTATTAAACGGACTACCGCTAGGTTTAATATGGGGGGTTGTTTTTAGTTTTTTAGAGGGTCGGAAGTTTACAGAAATATTAGGCGCTTTTATGGCAAGTTCCTTTATGATAGCATCCGGCATTGTAAAGTCTATTGGGCTATTTTTAATACAACAATTTTCGGTGAGTGAACAATGGATGCCGTTTTTTGCAGCCATGGTGTTTATTCCGATTTTAATTGTTGGCATTTGGATGCTTAACTGCATTCCAGAACCTAACCAAGAAGACATCTCATTAAGAACTGAAAGGGTACCTATGGATGCCGCTAATAGAAAAAAGTTTTTTAAACTCTTTTGGCCTGGTATACTATTGGTTGTTGCAATTTATGTAGGTCTTACTGTTTTTAGAGACCTTAGAGATAATTTTGCAGTTGAACTTTGGACAGAACTTGGTTATTTAAAAACACCGTGGGTACTTGTGTTTGCAGAAATACCTATTGCAATTATTGTGTTGGCTATTATTGGTAGCATGATACTTATTAAAAATAATAAAAAGGCATTTTATTTGTCAATTATACTATGTATAGTAGCAGGAATTTTATTTTTATTAAGCACATTTTTATTTGAAGCTAAACTCATTAATCCTATTTATTGGATGATCCTCATGGGCTTATTAATGTATTTACCTTACTTGATTTTTCACACGATACTATTTGAAAGATGGATTGCCTTTTTTAAATACAAAGGAAATCTTGGCTACCTGATGTACATATCAGATTCGGTAGGATACTTTGGAAGCGTGTTGGTTTTACTCTATAAAAACTATGGTACCAAAGGATTTAATTGGTTGCCATTTTTTACAAATACCGCGTGGATAATTGGCGTTTTAATTGCAATATTAGGTGTAGTTGCGATTGTTTACTTTCGGAGTAAAGAAACACCCTCTAAAGCCTGAGCAACAGGTATTGGTAGCTTGATATCTAAATAAGCTGCAATTGTGGGGAAAATATCTACAATGGCTGTTTTTACTACTTCCTGTGCAGGCTTTTTATTCATGATTAACCAGGTATTACGCTCGCTGTCTGATTGTCCACCATGATTTTTTCCGGTTTGAGCATCTCTGCCATGATCGGTGGTAATAATAACAAGCCACTCTTCGTTAAAATTCATTTCACGATAAGAAACCGCTTGCATTAGTTTTTGTATTTGCTTATCAAGCATAGAAATAGCCGTATCCAGCTCCGGACTTTTTCCATATCGGTGTCCCATATCATCGGTGTACTCTAGATACACCCAAGACATATCTGGAGCGCTATCTTTAATAACCTGACTAGCCTCGGCAACTACCTTTTCATCAATTAAATGAATGTAATAGGCTTTTTTATCGTGTGGAAATTGAAGCGTATCTAATTCATACCCATCCCTGTGGTAGTCTACGTGTAAATAATTTGTTTGCACGAGGCCATCACCCACTAATTTAGTTCGGTTATCAAGCCATGTACTAAATACGCCAATTTTTTTTGATGGATACTGCTCTTTAAATACTTTAAAAATAGTAGGGTAATTATAATTAGGATTTTTAATAGCATTGTCAACAACACCATGCTTATTGGTCCAAGTGCCCGTAAGTAGTGAGTTGTAGCCTACAGCAGAAATAGTTGGCGACTGTGTAACACCTCCTTTTTCTCCACCAACATAACAAGGTAAGTAGATCCCTTTTTTAATAATGGCGTCAAATGCAGGCTTGTTTGCTTTTTCTAATTCAGAGGCAGGTATACCGTCCGCAATAATAAATAAGACTTTTTTATTTTGAGCTTGGACAATTTGAAAACAACACAAAAAAATAAAAAGAAACCGAAGCATAGTTGAGGCAATTAGATACCTAAGATAGTGATTCTTTAAAAGAGATACTCGCCCACTTATTTGTTTCGGTAATCCAATCGGAAGTATGTTTGCTAATACCAGATAAGATATCCCAGGCAGCAGCTACTTGTTCTTTTGTTGGAGCAGTGCTAAAGTATTTGTCATTGAGTTTTACCTTACCTATAATTTCACCGCTTACTAAATACGCTTGCTCGTTAAATATTTTACCAATTACATGGTTTTTTTTGCCAAAAAAACAATCACCAATGATTATACCAATAACAGTTTTGTCATTGTAATCCAAAATCATCATGTTTTCTAATAAGGCAACAGGGGCATTTTGCTGATCGAGTACAATATACATATATGCGATTTATATAAAACAGCTGCTTTGAACGGCGTAAAACTCTACTTTTCTGTTGAATATAATATCGATGTTATATTATCAAAATGTAAACAATTTGACCTTTTTGTAGGCATCTATCATAAAAATAGCGGTATCGGCAAAATCTTTACCCTTGTTCATTTTATCGAGGGCAGCGCGCTCATAAGCAAGTTCTTCGGTTTGAGTAGTTAAAACGCCAAATATGAGTGGAATAGTGGTCGTGGATTTGGTAGATAGCATAGCCATCCCTTCTGTAACATATTGACAAACATATTCGTAATGATCCGTGTCACCTTTAATGATAGCACCAATTACTATAATAGCTGAGTATTTGTAGATGTCAATTAACTTTTTTGAATACCCAACCAGCTCAACAGCACCAGGGCATTGAAATAGCACATACGGCGTTTGGGTAGCTTTCAACTGGTTTACACAGCCGGTTGTTAGCAAATCAGTTATTTCGTTATTAAAAGTTGCCTGTACTACTGCAATCATAACTTATCATTTAATGTGGTGATTCCCAATATTTATTTTAGCATCTAAATAAGCCTGGTTGTGCACATTGGCGGCAGTACTTACATGATGCGTAGTAAATTTAATGCCTGCAGCTTTAACAGCTGCTTCTTTTAATGGATTGTTGGTAATAAGTGTAATAGAGGTATATCCAAGTACTTTTAAAATAGCAGTAGCATCATCATAGTTTCGAGCATCTGCCGGAAGTCCCAACGCTTCATTGGCTTCGTAGGTATTTAAACCCTGTTCTTGTAAATGATAGGCTTTAATTTTATTGGATATACCAATACCCCTTCCTTCTTGATTTTTTAAATAAATAACGGCACCATTTTTATTTTCCGCAATAAGCGTTAGTGCTTGATGCAATTGGTCTTGACAATCACAACGTAAACTTCCAAAAATATCACCCGTAGCACATTCAGAATGTATGCGCACCATGGGTATTACCGCTTCCTTTTCACTATTTTGTAGCACAAAATGTTCTACCAAACTAATTGGGTTTTTAAAAACCTTGATGGCAAAATTTCCAGATTTTGTAGGGAGTTGCGCTTCCGAAATAAGTTCCATGTTATTGTATCTTTTTTCGGTAATCAATAAGTTGCTGTATCGTTATGATAGGCAGTTGATGATGGATCGCAAATTCAAAAAGTCCATCACGGCGCATCATATTACCATCTGTATCCATAATCTCGCAAATAACAGCAGCGCCTGGTTGATTCGTTAATAAACATAAATCAACGCCTGCTTCTGTATGCCCAGGTCTTACTAAAACGCCACCATCTTTGGCAACAACTGGAAATAAATGTCCAGGTTTAATAAAATCATCAGGCTTACTATTATCACTAGCAATAAGCGCGGCTGTAATAGAACGCTCTTTTGCAGAAATACCAGTAGTGATTCCAAAATCAGGTGTAGCATCTATAGAATCATGAAATGCAGTGCTAAAAGCATCTTTTGCATTACTAGGTACTGGATGTATATCTATTTTTTGGGCAATGCTTTTTGAGATAGCAATACATATAAGACCCCTCGCTTCTTTGGCACAAAAATTTACTTTTGCAGGTGTAGAGGCGGCCGCACTAAAAACAATATCGCCTTCATTTTCTCTACTTTCATCATCCACCACAACAAGCAACCCGCCATTTGTAAAATGAGTTAATGCAATATCTATAGAACTAAAAGAATGATTCATACTTATTTTGATAACAACTTTTCGGTGTATTTAGCTAAAATGTCAAATTCAATATTCACCCTATCGCCAATTTTTAATACACTCATATTGGTTTTTTCAAGTGTGATAGGTATAATACATAGTTCTAACAAATTACCTTCTGTTTTGTTGACCGTTAAACTAACACCGTTAATGGTAACTGAACCTTTATACACCGCATATTTTGAAAAGGTAGACTCAAAAGCAATGGTTACAAACCATGCAGTATCAGACACTACAATATTTTGCACAAGCGCCGTATCATCTACATGACCTAGTACATAATGCCCACCCAAAAAACTAGTGGGCTGTAAAGGAAGTTCAATATTAACCTTACTACCCGCTACATAATACTTGATAATTGTTTTTGAAATAGACTCGGTGGATACAAAAAAAGACATCGTATCATTATTGATGGTAATTACCGATAAGCAGGCGCCGTCAATGGCAACACTATCGCCCAGTTTAACACGGGCAGCCACAGAAGCACTGGTAACACCTAAGGTCCAGCCCGTTTCTTGAACGTCGATGCTTGAAATAATAGCCGATTCAACAATTCCGGTAAACATGGATTGATTTCTTTAAATTTGAGGTGCAAAGATAAGCGATGACACAAGAAGAATACGTATTATTCGCATTAAGTTTGGCCCAAAAAGCCAATCCTAAAGACATCAAGGGCAATCCCTTTGTAGGCGCTATTGTTGTGGATGAAAAGGGCGCCGTAATTGGCACTGGCTACCACAAAATATGGGGTGACAAACACGCCGAAGTATATGCGATTGAGGAAGCCTTAGCACATACTCCAGATCTAACAAAATGTAGCCTATATGTAACCCTGGAGCCCTGTTCACACCATGGGAAAACACCTCCTTGCACCGATTTGATTGTAGAATCAGGTATAAAAAAGGTTTTTGTTGGATCATTAGATCCAAATCCTAAAATATCAGGATTTCAGCTATTAAAAGAAAAGGGAATAGACATTGAGTTGATTGAATTAAATGAAGCCACCGAATTAAATAAAGTTTTTTTTACCCATCAGAAAAAACAAAAACCATTTGTTGCTGTAAAAATAGCAGCCACACTTGATGGCAAAATTGCAGACCATTCAGGTACTTCTAAATGGATTACCAATGAACAAAGTAGAGCCTACCTTCATGCGCATATTAGAAGTCAGGTAGACGCAGTTTTAAGTACAGCTAAAACAGTGATTAAAGACCAAGCTACTTTAAATTGCAGGATTGATGGAAAAGAAGCCGCAGAAATAAATGCAATTATCATTGACAAAACAGGCTCTTTATTACAAGCAACAAATAGCGGTCATCCTATCTTTTATAAAAGGTCCCATACACAGGTATATATTGTAACAGCACCAGGTGTGGTAAACAAAAATATAGCATTGCCAAGCCATACCAGTATTGTAGAAATTGATTTTAACGGTAAGGGACAAGTGAATTTAGAAATGCTCGGTAAAAAATTATTAAGCTTTGAAATTTACAACGTTTTAGTAGAAGCCGGCGCTATGTTTAGTAGCTTTTTATTAGAACAAAATTGGGCCAATGAAATTCACTATTTTATTGGATCAAAATTACTATTGGATGCTGGTGGCCTGCACGCGTTTATTGGAACTGACAATAAAAATTTAGCAGAAAGTAAAAACCTATCGGTTATTAGCGCACAAACATTGGGTAATGATATTTATATACATTACGCTATAGATTCGTTATAAAAAACGCCTACATTTTTTTGTTGCGCGGCAGCGTCTTTAAACAATAGCAACGCTACATTTGCGATACAATTCGATTCAAAGTCTTTTACCGAAAAAGATGTTACAGGAGACGCATTATCTATCATTTGTTGTACTAGATGAAGCCCTGTTTGTAGGCCTTTGGAAGATTTTTTTACACCTGCGTACTTACTAACCACTTCTTTGATAGCAGCAATATCAATCGCTAAAATGGGTGGATGATTAAGTGTTATTGGTTCGTGCATCATTGGCTCGTTCATAGGCTCAGACATTAGCTCAGTCCTTTGCGCAATATGCTGTGCAGCAAATTTAGCAAAAGCCAACCCTTCCAGTAACGAATTAGACGCTAGCCTATTTGCACCGTGTAATCCAGTAGATGCACATTCTCCTATGGCAAATAAATTATGAATCGTTGTTTCTCCAAATTCATCCACTTTAATACCACCACAACTATAATGTTGGGTAGGTACAATTGGAATAAAAGTTGTAGCAATATCTATACCCGTAAGCGCTTTAACGGTTTCAGAAATAAGCGGGAAGTGAGTTTGAAGCATATTTTTATCAATAGCTGTTGCATCTAAAAATTGATAAGGCTCTTTTTCATTTTCCATTTCCGTAATAATAGCCCTAGCTACAATGTCGCGTGGTGCCAATGATCCGGCTGGATGATAATGGGGCATAAAATTTACGCCGGCATGGTTACGAAGTATTGCACCCGCTCCCCTCAAAGCTTCTGAAATTAAAAAAGTGTCTTCGCCATTAGCATGCAACCCGGTTGGATGAAATTGTATAAAACTTAAATTTTCAATTTGTGCGCCTAACAAGTTGGCTAAATATATACCGTCGGCGGTGGATACCGGAGCATTGGTAGTTTGTGCATATAACTGCCCTAAACCTCCAGTAGCAAGCACTACATGGGTAGCGGTATAATTTTCAAATTGATTGTTTTTTATATCGAATACACGAACATCAAATTGTCCAATGCTGTTTTTATCAATTGAAACAACCAAACAATATTCAAATAATGAAAGCCCTTCTACATGTTCAACACTTTGCAATAGTGTTTGTTGTAGCGCTTTTCCTGTATAATCTTTTACATGCCAAACCCTGTGTGCCTCATGACCGCCTTCTTTAGCTAAATCAATTTGATGGGCTTCATTGGTATCAAAAGGCATGCCCATTGAAATCAAATCCTGCATTAAATGAGGCCCTTCTTCAATAACTTTTGTTACAATCTCCTTATTATTTACATGAGCCCCAGCAATTAATGTGTCTTGTATATGTGATTGGATAGAGTCGTGATGTATGTTTGGCTGTGGCGCTACTGCTGCAATGCCGCCCTGCGCCCAATTGGTATTTGTATTTTCTAGCGCAGCTTTACAAAATAGCGCAACAGAATGATGTGTAGAAACCCGCGTGTCCTCTTTTTTATAATAATGTAAAAAAGAAAGTCCTGCTACACCAGACCCAATAACAATTGTATCATAATGAGTAACACTCATGGAGCAATTGTTAGCATATTATTTAGTGCATGCAATGCACGGTCATGCACGCTAGGCGGAATGGTTATAGCCGGCAATTCGTAATATAAAGCATTATAAATTTTTTCTAAGGTATTCATTTTCATGTAAGGGCACTCCGAACATGCGCAGCTATTGGATTCGATAGCAGGAGCAGGTATAATTTTTTTATGCGGAACGGCTTGTTTCATTTTATACAAGATGCCTGCTTCTGTAGCCACTATAAACTCAGTATGTTCAGAATCTGTTACGTATTCGATGAGCGCTTTGGTAGAACCAATAAAAGCCGCCTTATCTAAAATGCCAGGCAAACACTCAGGATGCGCTATTAGAAGCGCATTTGGATGATCTAGTTGCAACTGCGTTAACTTATCTTGAGAAATATTAACGTGCACAATACAGGCTCCATCCCAAAGCAGGAGTTTTCTACCCGTTACTTTTTGAACATACATGCCCAAATTTTTATCGGGTGCAAAAATAATTTCTTTGTCTAGTGGTATGGCATTAACAACAGCAACTGCATTAGAAGACGTACAAATAAAATCACTCTCCGCTTTAATTTCTGCAGAACAATTGATATAACTAACAACTACTGCATTTGGATGTTCTTTTTTAAACGCAACAAATGCATCTAAAGGGGTAGCATCTGCTAAAGAACAACCTGCATGTAAATCGGGAATTAGAACTTTTGCATTCGGGTTTAAAATTTTTGCGGTTTCGGCCATAAAATGAACCCCACAAAAAACAATCATTTCCGTATTTAATTCTTTTGAAATTTTAGCTAAGGCATAACTGTCTCCGATATGATCCGCTATTTTTTGAATATCTTCCGACACATAATAATGCGCAAGTATAACAGCATTTTTTTCTTTTTTAAGGGCCAAAATGGCTTCTACTAAATGTTCGCGATCAGGAACTGATCTACTCAAATAACCCACTCTATTTATTTCTTGCTCAAATAACATTTATACAATTTTTAATGAGATATCAACGGATATAGCATGGTGTGTTAAAGCACCTATAGAAATACAATCTATCCCTTGTATTAAATAAGACTTAATAGTATCAAGATCAATACCACCAGAAATTTCCAAATTTTTAGTTGGCGCTATGGTGTTTCTGTAATGAATATACTTTTCTAGTACTTCAGGCCTGTGGTTGTCAATTAAAATTCGGTTCACTATTGTGTGCTTAAGCGCAATTAAAAATTCATGTTCGTCCTTTACCTCTACAATAACAGGAATTTTTATATTTTGTTGATTGTGATAGGATAAACAATTGTCTAACGCTGCTTCAATACCTCCTGCTGCCTTAATATGATTGTCTTTAATTAAAATTTGATCGTCGAGGCCAAATCTGTGATTGACCCCACCCCCTATTACAACAGCCCACTTTTCGGGCAATCTAAAATTTGGCGTTGTTTTACGGGTATCATAAATATCGATGCCAACTGCTTGAGCCAATGTTACATACTGCTTGGTTAAAGTAGCTATGCCGCTCATGCGTTGCATGGAATTTAAGAGTAGTCTTTCAATTTGTAGTATACTTGAAAGTTTACCACTAATAACGCCTACACAAGCGGGCACATCTTCAATAATGTCGCCATCTTTACAACTAAAGTTTACCTCCAATTGCGGATCCAGATAATTGCAAATTTGAACAGCTAATGAAACACCTGCGATGGTGCATTTTTCTTTAACAAAACAATGCGCAACGCCACTTGTATCGTTATTAAAACTTGACTTTGTTGTAATATCTCCATCACCAATATCTTCGTTGAGCGCTTGCTCAATAAAAGAACGAATAGCTGCTGGGTTATGAAAATCTCTTTGTATCATCTATTTGTTTTGGTCAATGATTTTAATCGTTGCTTTTTCTAAACTTGATAAAACAGATGATAAAGCAAATGGTGTGCGCTGAAAATAAAATAACGTAATTAATTTTCTTTTGGGATCTACCATATATGCAGTATTAAATGCCCCACCCCAAAAATAACTGCCTTCCGATGCATTGTTAACTACCTGTCCTTTAGCGCTTGTTAATCCAACCCCTAATCCAAAAGTATTAAGTGATGGAAAGCCGCCAAAAATAAAGGTTTTAGCCCCCAATTGATTGGTGGTTAAAGAATCAATCATGCTTTTAGATAAAAGCTGTGAACCATTACCTAATGCACCTCCATCTAACAAACAAGTTAAAAACTTAGCATAATCATGGGTGGTAGAAGCGAGTCCGCCAATGGCCGAAAAATATTTACTGTTTTTTTGCAACGGATAATCTGCATTAAACAATGCTGGAGAAACCAATACTAAAGAAGTATCGGTATTTTTCGCGTATAATTTTACCAGCCTGTCTTGTTTATTTTTTGGCAAATAAAAATAAGTATCCTTCATGCCAAGTGGCTCAAAAATATTTTTGAATAGGTACGCATCAAGTCTAAGTCCCGAAATTTTTTCAATGAGTGCACCAATAACATTGGTACTTAACCCATAACTAAAGCGCTCACCAGGCTGATGCATAAGCGGCATTTGAGCAATTTGCGAGACCTCTTCCGCTAAAGTAGCGTATGAACCATTTAACGGCTTATCTAAATTGTATTTTTTATAGAGGTAAGCATATTTGGGATATTCATCTCCAGAACTAATACCCGACTGGTGTGTTAGCAAATCCCTAATTGATACAGATCTTACTCTGTCAACTAATTGCAAACTATCACCTGTGCCGCTTATTACTTTTTGATTTGAAAACGCAGGAAAATATTTTTCAATGGGATCGTCTAAGCCAACAGCTCCTTTTTCTACGAGTTGTAAAAAAGCAACAGATACAACCGCCTTTGTTTGAGAAGCAATTCTAAAAATGCTTTGGTTAGACATGGGGGTTTTTTGCTCCAAATTAGAATAGCCAAATGCCTTATCATACAATACCTTACCGTCCTTAATAACAAGACCTACAGCACCTGGGGTATTGTGTTTGTTTATTTGTATGTTGATGATGGAATCTAATGCACCAAAATTTTGTGCGGGGAGCCCTATGGAGAAAGAAACTGCACAAAAAACAAGCAGGTATTTAACAACATTCATTTTTAATCGTTTGGCGAAAGTACAAATTATATTAAAAATGAAATATTATATTTTATGAGTGGAAATTCTATATTTATTTACTTATAATAGCCGCGTCTCTTAAATAGTAGGCTAGCTCTCCTGCAATTTCTTCATGCTCCTCCAAAGAAGGGTGTCCGTCACAACCCGCATGATACTGTTTTTTAAAAAAATAAGATGATACATTATTATCGCCACCCGCTTTAGTAATTGCAACAACCGATTGAATGGTTTTGACCATAAAAGACTTGAGTGAAGCGTCTGCCATAGGACTAGAAAGACAAATAAAATTAGCTACCGGATATCTAGTGCGCAAATCTTTTAAAAAACGAACATAATTACTTACAAAAAGAGCCGAATCTTGAACACCATCATTTTGACCCAAACAAATAGTTACGATTGATGGCTGATAGCTTGCAAAATTCCATAAAATTTTATTTTCACTCATATTTACTTTATCAAAAACAGTTGGCATGGTCACAGGCAAATTGCAACAACTATGCATAAGGCCTATACCTGAAACAGAAGACAAATGTACTTGGGCATTTAATTTTCGACCAAGTATCATACCATAACTCATATATGCGTTATGCTGATCATACCAACTCCCTTTACCACATGGCACTATAGACTGATCACTACCTGTTCCACAAGTAATTGAATTACCAATACATTCAATAGTAGTAACATGAGTATGCTTAGCCTCCCTCAGATTTTTACTTAGCAGTCCTACAAAAACTAAGCCACCAATATTTGCCTCTGTATTTTTACAAACCAGGAGTGTATGCCAACCTTTTTTTGAAGTACTTACCGCCCAAATGGTATCTCGTGCTTTAGATAATTTTAACCGAACTGGCTTGTTATCCAACACCACTTCGATATAATTATGATTAGATCCCCACTTAATTTCATCTTCTAAAATAATACCACAAGAATCCCCTCTAAAAACACAATCAATAGTAACACCTGGTTGCCAAAATGAAGGACGCAATGGATTGGAAAAATCAATCCGACCCATATAATTGATGGCCTTGTGGGTAGGCAAAAAATGCCGGTAACCTTGCTGTTGTGAAAAAGCATTTTGCACAACTAGCAAAATATACAACACAATAAATAGGTGCTTTTTATGCATATAGGCAGCATTAAAATTAGTTATTGTAACAATTGGTCAATGCGGTTAGCTACTTCTATACAGGCTCTACTGTTGTGGTAAGGGCATTTCCAAAAACCTGCCTTTTCTTTACGAAGCAAATTTCCTGATGCATCATAACCCCAGTACCACTCGCCAAATCTAGCATCTTTAAATTGGTTTTGAATAACAGCCCAACTCGTTAACGAATGTTGGAGATAAAAAGTAGTACCACTATTTTCAAACGCATTTAAAAAGCCCACCATCGCCTCCGCTTGAGGCCACCAGTCGATGCCTTTATCCAAAACTTTGGTATGGGTATGGTAGTCATTATAAACAGCGCCCTCGGGAGATAAATTCGCTGCAACTTCTGAAGCCATGGCCTGCGCAAATTTTATAAATTTTTCTATGCTCAATGTATCTTTTATAATAACAGCTGCCTCTTGCAAAAGCCAAGCGGCTTCAATATCATGTCCATAAGAAACCAAATCGTTAGTGCTGGTCCAGTCGTTTTGAAAAAATAATTTTTGCTGAAATGTTATTGGATCAATAATATGCTGTTCAAAAATATCAAGTAATTGTGTAACTGATTGCTTAACATCCTGTGTAGGCAATACAGTATACAGCTTTGCATACGCCTCAATCACATGCAAATGAGTATTCATAGATTTAATCGCATTTTGATCTTTATCACTTAAGCGAACGTCTTCGATAACAGAAAAATCATTTCCTAAACACTCTATATAGCCTCCATGCACTGGATCATAAAAATACTTTTCTAAACAACTATATAGTTCGGCTGCTTTATCAAGTGCAGCCTGGTCTTTAGTAACTTCATAATAAGCCGATAAGCCATACATTGAAAAAGCAATTCCATATGCTTGCTTTTTTGTAGAAGCAGGTGTACCATTTGGGTGCACAGACCAAAACATACCACCATACTGGTTATCATAAAACTGAGTAATGAGTTGCTCATATGCTGTATGCGCAAAACTTAAATAAATTTTATTATGGGTGTGGTTGTAGGCCGCAGAGAATGACCATAATAGCCTGCTTTGAAGCACTAATCCAATGGGGGCATTTGCGTCTGGAATGTTAGCATTACTTATTTCACCATAAAAAAAACCGGTTTCTTTATTGAGCATATGCTCCATCCACCAATCTAAAATAGAAGATAATTCTACTTCAACTTCTGATTTATAACTAAGCAGTGAATGTTTTATTGTGGCATCCATACGGGTACAAAAAACTAATTATGAATTGCCTCTAATAATTTGCATCACCCTACTAACTGCATTTGCAGAAGTATAACCATCCGCTGGCGTATTTTTTACATAATCAACCAACTGCTCAATGGTAGTAGTAGCCACATGCATCCGCGTATCTGAAGATGCATAATAAATAGCAACAGAGCCATCTTCACGGTTTATCCAACCATTTGAAAACAATACATTAGAAACATCCCCCACACGCTCCTCACCTTCTGGCGCCATAAAATATCCGGCAGGTTTGTAAATTATTTTTCCTATTTCTTGTACATCTGTCATAAATAAATACAATACATACCTTAAGCCGCTAGCTGTATTTCTTACACCATGTGCAAGATGCAACCATCCATCTGCCGTATAAATTGGCGCAGGACCTAAGCCGTTTTTAGACTCATTGATCGTATGGTACACACGTTTATCAATAAGCGTTTCCTCTTCTATTACGGCATGCCCAATATCCTTTGTATAACCAATGGCAATACCCCCACCAGAACCTGCTTCAATAAAACCATCTTGTGGTCTTGTATACAGCGCGTACATACCATTAACAAATGTTGGATGTAATACCACATTACGCTGTTGATTAGATCTAGTTATTAAATCGGGTAAGCGCTCCCAAGTTTTTAAATCTTTTGTTCTAGCAATACCACACTGTGCAACTGCAGACGACTGATCTGCGTCAGGCACTCCTTTTTGTCTGCGCTCGGTACAAAACAAACCATAAATCCATCCATCTTCGTGTTGCACTAAACGCATATCATATACATTGGTATCAGGCTCACTTGTTTCAGGTAACAATATAGGCGTATCCCAAAAAGTAAACCCATCTATGCCATTTGCACTCTCTGCAATAGCAAAAAAAGATTTTCTATCATACCCTTCAACGCGTGCAGCCAATATGTATTTGCCATTCCAAAACATAGCTCCGGCATTAAATACCGCATTGATACCAAAACGCTCCATTAAAAATGGGTTGGCATTGGGGTTGCAATCATAACGCCATTCTATTGGAACATGCGCTGCTGTTAACACAGGATGCTTATACCTAGTTACCAATCCATTATAAACCAATGCCTCATTTTTTGTAGCAAGTAACGCCGCATGACTGCTTCGTATTTGCTGTAACCGCTCATTAAATTGCTTGCTCATGCTATATTAATTTCTAATCTTCTAATTTATTCCACCAAGTTCTTTTTAAAATAACCACTGTAACAGCCAAAACAGCCACCGTAATAATAAGTGGAGTTTTTAACCACAATACAATGTATATAGGTAGTAATGTTAAACAGGTTTGGGCAATCATACCTACCACCACATTAAACATATCTAACGTAAATCTTTTATTAGGTTCAAAAGTTGGATCAGCCTCAATAACCAACGCATGAATAGGTTTCCAAAAGCCCCAAGGCTTTACCGTTTTGTAAAAGGTGATGAGCGTTTCGTTGTTTGTTGGAGCTGCCGTATAAGTTCCCACAAGGCAACCGATAATTGATAATAAGAAAATAATAGGCCACACATTTAGAAACAACCCATCGTAGAGCTTTAAAAATACGAGTGCCGAAATAATACCCGTTGCCATACCCATCACAAATCCATTGGCATTAAAACGCCACCAATACCATTTAAATAAATTAGCAGCGATATATCCACCATAAAGTCCTCCCACGATCCATTGTAAAATACTATTTACATCTTTTGCAAAAAATCCAAGAACAATACCTAGCACAACCACTAATACACCTACTAAATAATTGGTAGTAGCTATTTTTTTATTGGTCGCATCAGGGTTAATGTATTTTAAATAAATATCATTGATAATATAGGCCTGTGCTGCATTCAAAGTGCCTGAAAACGTACCCATAAATGCACCCAGCAATCCCGTTAATGTAATACCTAAAATTCCAACTGGTAAAAAAGCATAAATGGTTGCCGGTAATATTTTTTCAAAATCGGGACCATCTACAGATGTTATATTTAAGTCTTTATAGTATAAAAGAGCCAATACCGTAATACCAATAATCATTGAATAACGTATGGGCAGTAAAATAATAGAAACAAAGCCGGTCATTTTACTGGCTTCCTTTGGTGACTTGGTAGATAAAATCTTTTGCATGTCATAATTAGGCGCTGGACCAGCTAAACTTGCAAAAATCCCTTTAAAAAGCATCATCATAAAAAAGGCGCCAAACAAACTATAGCCATCAGATTTAATTTTATCATTTACCGCACTATTAATACTTGTCCAATCTAAATTTAAATTCCAATTAAAAGATGGTGTTAACCAACCTTCCGGAATAGCAAGCGCATTATTTCCACTGTGCAAATGTGTCATCGCAATAACAGCAATCGCAATACAGGCAACGGTCATAATTAAATACTTAATTAAATCACCTAGCACAATACTATGCATGCCACCTAAAATAGAATAGAACATAGCAAATAAAGTAAACACGATGCCATAAAAATGCGCAACATAAGCAGCAGGAACATCAAAAGGCACATAAGCAGCAATTGAATCCCATGGTATAAATATTTCAACAAATTTTCCTAGTCCTATAAATCCATAGGCTAAAAATCCAAGACATCCGATAAGTGCAAAAACCACCACCACGGTATGTGATCCTTTAACGCCTTTACCAGTTGTGCCAAACCTAGTGGCAAGCCATTCTGCACCTGTATTTGCATTAGACCTTCTAAGCCATTTAGATAAAAACATCATCATAAATACCTGGTTAAAAACAGGCCACAACCAAGGAATCCAAACACTTTTTAAACCATAAACAAAACAAAGCGTTACCATCCACATGGTACCACTAATATCAAACATATCACTAGCATCACTTAAGCCCAACAAATACCAAGGCAGCTTTTTACCAGCCATTAAATAACTTTCTTTACTTTCCTTGGCCTTTTTACGCATGTAAAATCCAATAAAAATCATGGTAGCTAAATACGCTACAATGATGGCAATATCTATGGCATGTAATTTCATATCCTAATTATTGATAGATATTTTTAGTGGCTAATTTTTTTTCAAATAGCATTTTTGGATAGGTAAAAAGAAGTTTAAAATCGGCTTCAGATACCTGTCCAGGATAAGGAGCATAATAATGCATTTTTTGGGTAGACTTCATAAAACCCGCGTTGCGCCATACTAGTACATGTGATACAGGATACTTTTGTAACAAAGGATACAAAGTAGCTGTCCACCACTGGGGGTCGGGTATAGCTTCATAACCGGTTTCTGCAATAGCAGCAATTTTATTTTGATCTGCCGCTATTTTAGTTAAAATATCCAATTGCTTGTTCATGACTTGCAAAAAACTAGCACGCCCTCCTAGGCCTTCGTACTGGTATCTATCAAAACTCAATATATCTATACGGTTTCCTCCAGGATAACGCTGTAAAAACGATTGGGTATCATCAAAGTCTGCGGTATTGTAAACATAGATCAGGTGATGAATATTTTTTGTTTTGATCAAATAATCTTGTGTAAAATTCCATAATTTAATAAACTGCTCTGGCGTGCAATTGTTTTTTCCCCACCAAAACCAAGTGCCCGTTAACTCATGAAAAGGCCTAAACAAAACAGGAATAAAATTTCCATCGGTTGTTTTGAACGACTGTAAAAAAGCAGCCATCCTATCTAACCAAAGTATATATTTCTGGTGCTGTGCACCACCTGGTAAAATAGATGCAACGGTTTCATGGGTTGTATCCCAGGCATTTTTTCCAGTTAAGGGATTACCTACATGCCAACTTATTGTACTCACACCACCCCTTGCATATGCATCCTGAATATTAGATCTTATATCTTTAAAAGGAACACCATCAATATTTTTTGACATGCCTAATTCGATGTTTGCAATATCAAACCCATACAAGCCAGGATAATCATTAACAACATCATGAATATCGCTTTTGCCGGCTACCCTTCGCCAACCAACCCCATAAGCCATAGCATCTTGGTGCCCAAAAATTGTATAGTTATCTTTTAATTGGTAAAGATGACTATACAGCTTTTGCGTTAAAGGGGTAGCAAAAGGGTCTGCACATGTTTGCGCCTGCAAAAAATGAATGCTCAATACAAACAATAAAGACAAACCATTCCGGTATAAATAAAGCATTGGACTTTTAGTTAAAAGAGTCCAATATCGTCAAAAAATACTTCAAAAATCTTTCCGCTATATTCTTTTAATTCAATTGAAGAAATAGTTGCTGGATTACCGAGACTAGACAATGGCACTTCGAACTGCGTCCACACACCTAATGTAGTCGGAAGCGTTAAAGTAAAAGTTGCTACTGAACTACCATTTAATATAACCCTAATTTTAAATCCTCCAGAATTCGTACTTCCAAATACAGAAAATTTAACTGTGGTTAATCCACTAGTGCTTATAGCTGGTGATGCTTTTGTTAATCTAAATCCACCAAAACCAGACGTGTAATTGGTTTTTATTGAATTGGTACCACGAAGAACGTTGGCAGTGTTAGTGAGTGTTGCTGTAGTACTATAAGACGTATTAGACCAACCGGTAGTAAGCGCATCAGCAAAAATCACATAGCCTAAGCCATATGAAATTGCCGCTTTGGTAGTACCAGAAGGCGTAGTTACAAAAAAGTATCCTCCAGTAACTGTTGAAGGAATAGTAACCTTTATTTGCGTTTTTGAACTTGAAACAATGGCTAAATCGGTGGTATTTAGCTTAACATTTGTTACCCCTAAAAAATAATCTCCAGTAAGCGTAACTTCTGTTCCGGTTCCACCAGCACCTGGCGTAAAGGAAGTGATAACTGGCGCAGGTTGTAAAATTTTGAAATTATAAATAACCGTACCATATTTAGTGGTTACCTTAATTGGATTGTTAACAGGGTCTGGTAAATTAGACGGTATTTTAACAGTTACGGTTGTGTCGTCTGCACTAAATAAAGAATCAGGCGCAGCAACAGTACTAAATTCTACTTTAGATGTTGTACCGAGGTTTTTACCTTTTATTATGATCCAGTCACCATATTTGACTGAAGAAAGTGCCAAGGCCCTGTTGTTTAAATCCGTTACAGCATTAATGGAAGGCGGCAAAGCACTTGGCTTTGTAGAATAGTCTACATAATTTTCTTTTTTACAAGAAAAAAGTACGAACATCATACATACTAAAAGACTTCCTACTGAAAGGCGCTTAGTGATTTGATTAAAAATATTTGTATACATAAATTTATTTTTAAAGATTTTACCAGCCTGGATTATTGGCAGGTATTAATGTGTTTGAATTAAGTTCACTTTGAGGAATTGGCAATAATAAATTACGTGTGTTTCTCACTTTTGTAATATTATTTTGACCGATACCTATTTTATTCATTACTTGTAAATAAATACCCCAGCGCATTAAATCATATCTTCTAATACCCTCAAAAACAAACTCTCTAGCTCTTTCGGCAAGCACAAAACTTCTAAATTCATCCCTTGTCAAATTAGCAGGTGCAGTTTGTGCTTTAGCTCTAGTTCGTACCGCATTTAATGCAGTATATGACTGACCTGTAGGACCATTATTAATTTCATTATCTGCTTCAGCTACAATCAAATGCATTTCTGAAAAACGAATCATAGAAAAATGGGCATCACTTCTAGAAACAGTAGGATCAGCAACATCACTATATTTAATGGTGTAAGCGCGATCATCAGTGGTTCCATTATTTGCCCAAGTAGCACCATTTACAACCCTATAATTATAAGACTGCCAAGACGGGTAGAAATATTTTGTTTTAGCAGCATTGTTCATTTCATAATTATGCACAACACCATTTAAAACACGTGTATCCGTGGTGTCATAATCTCTGTAATGATTATTGGTAAACCACATAGCACCTCTCCCAAAAGTAGAAAAAGCAGACATGTAATTATGTAACTCATTTACAAAAATAGAACCGCCTAATGCTTGCAACTGCCACATATGTTCGGTTTTATTTCTACCAGCCTTATTCCATAAATCGGTCCAATTGGTATACAACGAATATTCGTTGCTGGCAATAACTTCAAGTGCTTTCTCTCTAGCTAAGGTATAATAATCCTTTGATGAAATATTTTCAAGTCCAGCTACTACTGTTTTAGCATAAGTGTACATGCCATTATCTGCAGCACCTCTTACACTAACATTTCCAGTGGCAGCTCCTGAAGCCATTGTCATATATGTTTTTGCTAAAAAACCTTTAGCAACCGAACGGTTCACCCTTCCAACCTCACCAGCTTTTGGATCTTTTGCAGGCAACAAATTAGTTTCTGCGCTTTTAAAATCAGCAATAATTTGCTTATAAACATCAGCAACCGAAGATCTAGCTATACTTGCTGTAGGATCTAAGGATAATGATTTTGTGCGAATAGGCACACCACCATACAATTGTACCAATTGAAAATAGGCCCAGCCTCTAAAAAAATACGCCTCGCCTAAAATTCTACTTTTTACTGTTGCGTCTATATTTGAATTGATTGCTGCTACATTCTCTAAAACTGTATTAGCTCTAGCAATAACAGAATAACAACCAACCCATGGGCCATCTACGCCCCAATAACCCTGTGGATTTCCGGCTCCAGATGTACCTAAAAACCAATCTGCTCCTGATACATGATCATCATCAAGCATGATTAAATTCCACATAGGCTGCAAATACAAATCATACGTGTATAGTGCGCCATACACTGCATTGATTGCTGCTTTAGCATCTGCTTCGTTTTTATAAAAATTTTCTGGAGATAAAAAAGACAATGGCTTTTCTTCCAATACCTTCTGACAAGAGAAGGCCGAAAACAATAATACTGGTAATATGATTTTCCAGCTATTTGATTTAAATATTTTCATATAATTAGTTTTAGAAAAAATTAAAAGTTGCATTTAATTACAAAATTGTAAGTTCTTGAATTAGGAAAACCACCTAAGTCTACACCAAACAATGCAGGATTATCTCCATAACTATTTATTTCAGGATCAAACCCAGTATACTTTGTAAAAGTGTACAGGTTGTTTACGCCCAAAGAAACTTTAATTGCATTAATACCTTTAACTAATTTAGCAGGCAATGTGTAACCAAGATTGATATTCTTAATACGAACAAAGCTTCCGTCCTCAATAAATCTTCTAGTAAATGGCAACGTCCTCCAGAACTGTCTAATAGGCTTAGGCGCTAATGCATTAGAATTATCAGCTCCTTCTTTCCAAGCACCATTAAACATATCCAAAGTCACATTTTTTGAAGTACCAATATTAGCATTCCAAACACTATTCATATTTACAATGTCATTACCCTGCACTCCATTAATAAATACACTTAAATCAAAACTCTTGTACTTAAAGTTATTTGTTAAGCCAAATGTATAATCTGGATTTACATCTCCAATAACCACACGGTCTGTAACAGAAATAGAAGTAGGATCATTGTCAAAGTTTCTATACTTTACTTCGCCAATCATACGTCTAATGATATTAAACGGCTGTCCATTAAACACAGGAGAATTTCTAACTTCAGCTTCATTGTCAAAGTAACCATCTTCTACATAGCCATATAACGTGCCAATTGGCAAACCGGCACGTTGAATAAATGGCGCATCTCGTGTAGAAATATTACTTGCAAATTGCTCCTTAACATCTCCACCTAATGAAATGATTTTATTTCTATTAAATGAAATGTTGAAATTTGTTTTCCATTGAAAATCTTTCTTATTAACTACTGTTGCATCCATAGCAATTTCCAAACCCTTATTTTCAACTGATCCTGAATTTCTCAACTGACGCTGAAAACCAGTAGAAGCAGGCGTAGTAATATATTGCAACAGGTCATTGGTTCGCTTTAAATAAACATCAACATGCGCATTAATTCGTCCATTAAACAAACCTAAATCTAATCCCGCATTATACGCATTGGTAGTTTCCCATTTAAGTTGAGCATTTGCTGGACCAGCATATACGTCATCAGCTAGGCCCGTTTGTACAACTCCATTGAAAGTGTAATTGTAAATTGCAAGTTTTGATAAAGAGGCATAAGAACCAATACCCTGATTACCCGTTTGCCCATAACTTGCTCTTAATGTTAACTCACTAATTGCATCGATTTTATTGATAAATGATTCTTTATGTAATTTCCAAGCGAGCCCTGCCGAAGAAAAGGCAGCCCACTTATTGTCTTTACCAAATTTACTTGATCCATCATTTCTATGTGAAACAGATAAAATATACTTATCAGCATAGGTATAATTTAAACGACCTAACACAGACACCAAATTAGATTGGTATTTGTTGGTTACAATTGGCAAAATTTGTTCTGCCGATTGTAGGTTTTCATTTTTCAACAAATCATTAGGAAAAGTTTTAGCCTCAGCTCTTTTTGAGTTACCCATGTTTTGCTCGAAAGTTGAAGCAGCAGTTGCAGTAAAACTATGGTTATCTATTTTCTTATTATAGGTTAAGATACTTTCAGAAACAATACTAGACCAATTGTTATCAGATTTTAAACCCCATCCTTTAGATGCAAAGCCCTCAAAAACAGTTCTAGGATAATATTGATCTCTTGTATTAGCACCATAATTAAAACCTATATTTTGTCTAAACTTTAGATTCTTATGTATGGTAGCTTCTAAAAAGCTAGAAGAAAAAATATTGGTAGCAGTTACTCGATTTAAAACATCATTTACATATATAGACGGATTGGTAATAAAATCATCACCCAAACCATCATATTCATCTAAAATACTAATTGTTGCAGGATATGTTAATGCAGAACGAACTACACCAGCGCTCGCGGCATCAGATTTATCTGTACCTGTTTTAACACCTCTTGTTGTAGAATTAGAGATAGAATTACTAGTGCCTATTCTAAAAGTTTTATTAATATTTCGATTTAAATTAAAACTAAGGTTGATTTTTTTATAGCCAGAAGTTTGAATAACCCCTTCCTGATCTACATATCCGAATGTGAAATTATGACTACCCGCATCAGAAGCTCCACTAACATTCAAAGTATAATTTTGTGTAAAGGCTTGTCTAAATATTCGATCCTGCCAATTGTTATTATCTCCCTCAAATGCAGAAGGATTGGGGAAAAGCAATGAATAGTTAGTCCCATCATATTTATTAGCATTCTGAAAAGACAAGTTTTGAAAATTAGCATACTCCATAGGATTTAACATGCGCATTTTTTTAGAAACCTCAGCCAATCCAGTTATTATATTGAGTTCAACTTTATCTTTTCCAATTTTACCTTTTCTTGTTGTAATTAATACAACACCATTGGCACCGCGCGAACCATAAATTGCGGTAGCAGATGCATCTTTCAAAACGTCTATAGATTCTATATCATTTGGATTTAAAAATGCAAGTGCATTTAGCGTTTGCTTTTCATCACCACCTAAAGATTCTGGTGTTGTACCACTACTGCTATTATTAAAAGGCACACCATCAATAACATACAATGGCTCTGTACCACCTAGAAACGAATTGGATCCACGAATTCTGATACTAAGCCCTGCTCCAGGTGCTCCATCATTTTGCGTAACATTTACACCCGCTAATTTACCTTGCATGGCTTGCAAAATATTTCCAGGATTATCACGCATGATATCTTCACGATTTAAACGCTGGGCAGATCCGGTTAAGTCAGATTTTTTAACGGTACCATACCCAATAACCACCACATCGGCAAGCGCAGAAGCAGTAGATTTGAGGGAAACAGTTACTGACGTTTTATTGGCAACATTCACTTCCGATGTTTCCATACCAACAAATGTTACCACAAGCATTTTGGAACCCGCAGGGATGTCAATTGAAAAATTACCTTTGTCGTTGGTTAACGCAACCACTTTTGTGTTTTTTGCAGTAATGGTTGCACCATTGATTGGCATACCCACTTCATCCAAAACTTTACCGGTAATTTTCTTTGTTTGAGCCTGTCCTTCGATGGTCAGTATGGCAAAAAACAAAAGAAAGAAAATGAACGTTTTTTTCATATAGCAATGATTTTATCAAATGTAAATAGTTGTTGATATAAATAATGGTACTATTTTATCCCTTTATTGTATTTTATTAGTCAATAACAGCTATTTTGCATGACAATGTTGTTATTATTGACATGATATTATTTTATCAGATTTATGAAAAATAACCTTTTAAAAGAAATTACACCCCTCACCAATAGTGACTGTTTTACCATATTTTCTAGAACAAAAACCGAATTTGATTTTCCCCTTCACTACCATGAAGAGTTTGAGATCAACCTAATTATCAATGCAAAGGGCGCCAAAAGGATCATTGGCGACCATATGGGCGAGATTGACAATGTAGAACTCGTACTTGTTGGGTCCAACCTACCACACTGCTGGATAACCCACAATTGTAAAAACAAGACAATATCAGAAATAACCATTCAGTTTCACAAAGACTTAATTGATGAGAAATTCTTACGTCGAAATCAACTTTTTTTTATCAAGGAAATGTTTGAAAAAGCAAGACAAGGAATTCTTTTTTCAAATTTTACCACGAACCTTGTTCATCAAAGAATTGTCGAATTAGCAAATAAACAAGGTTTTCTCTCCGTATTAGAACTCATGTCTGTACTTCATGTATTATCTACTTCAAATGACATGCAACTCTTATCTGGAGCGACTTTTAGTAATATCAATCAATCCTATAATAGCAGACGGGTAGAAAAAGTGATTGATTATTTAAACCAACATTTTGATAAACCCATTAGTCTAGCAAACGTTGCCAATTTAGCCAATATGACGGAGGTTTCCTTTAGCAGATTTTTTAAACAACATACGGGAATAAGCTTTATGGATAACTTGCTTGAAATTAGACTCGGACATGCTTCAAGACTATTAATTGACACACATTTACCAATTAGTCAGATAGCATTTAATTGTGGTTTCAATAATATTTCTAACTTCAACCGAATATTTAAAAAGAAAAAAGGCTCTACACCCAAAGAATTCAGAGAAGATTACGCCAACATTAACCGTGTATTTATTTAAAATAAAATGTATGAAACTATTAATTAGATGTTTAGTTTTTCTAACGCTCATAACAATATCTGGTACAGCCATTAGTCAACCTTTTATCAATGAAATAAAAGCTTTCAGAAAAGCTGACTCTATCAAGGCGCCAGCTAAAGACGCCATTTTATTGATTGGAAGTTCTAGCTTTACCAACTGGAAAGACGTGTCTTCATATTTTCCAGGCAAAACCATTATAAACAGGGGGTTTGGAGGCTCATCACTACCACATATAATCATGTACGCCGAAGATGTTATTTTCAAATACAACCCTAAACAAATACTAATTTACTGCGGAGAAAATGATTTAACCGGTGGCCCGTCAATTACAGCAGACACTGTTTTTGAACGCTTAAAAACACTATACACCCTTATAAGATCTCGGTATAAAAAAGTACCAATCGCCTACATTTCTATGAAGCCAAGCCCAAGTAGAGAAAAGTATTTAGAAACCATGCAAAAGGGAAATGAACTAATTAAATCATTTATGGAAAAGCAAAAAAAAGCTGATTACATAGATGTTTACCACAGTATGTATGATGCAGACGGCAAAATATTGACCAACATATTTTTATCAGATAAGCTGCACATGAATGCAGCAGGCTATAAGATATGGCAGGGCATTATAGCACCCTATTTGGTAACAAATTAATAATTAGCAAGAAGCCCAAAATTTCATAAAAAAACATAGGTTTGTTTTGAACCTAATCGTATATGAAAAATAATTATATATTTTTATTTTGTTTGGTATTTGCAACGTTTTCTGCAACTGCACAACCTGTAAATTATTTATCTGTTCCTGGCTTTAAAGAACTATCCAAAATAGACCCAGCTGGGTATTCTGTGCTTCCTAGTGGCAGGTATGTAACCCCGGCAGAAAAAATGATTCGCATTACCCACGACCCTTTTGGACTAGCCATTTCGCCAGATCAAAAAGTAGCCATAACCATGCACGAAAATGCTATAACTATAATTGATATAGCTACGATGCAACAAAAAAGAATACCTGAATATTATAATAAAAAAGAAAGCCCATTAATCAAAGGATCTTTTATGGGTGTTTCATTTGATACACAAAAAAATCTTGTGTATTTAAGCGGTGGAGACGAAGGATCAGTCATTGTATACGACTATGTCAACTACAAGAAAGTAGATTCAATATATTTGGATGGTTTATTTAATGGAGTGCAATACCAAGGTAGCTTTACAAGTGATTTAATCTACAATGCTCCAAAAAATGAATTACTTATATTAGATAGAGGCAATTTTAGATTGGTACGCTATAGCCTCACACAGAAAAAAATAACAGCCTCGATACCCACTGGTAGACAGCCTTTTGGACTTGCCTTATCACCAGATAAAAAAACAGTTTTAGTGGCAAACGTTGGGATGTACGCTTATCCTTTAGTGGAAGGAACAACCAAAGAAAATATAAAAACACAATATATTAATTGGCATCCTTACGGCAATAACACCAAGGAATCGATAGAAGGAACCGAAATTGATGGTAAAAAAATTCCTGGACTGGGCAGCCCAAATGCACCAGAAGCGATGAGCGTATATTGTATAGATTTAGCAACCAATAAAGTTGCCGCTAGATTAAAAACAGGCATGCTACTAGGTGAACTTGTTGAAGACGCAGAGGTAATTGGTGGCGCTAGCCCCAACTCAATTGTAGTAAGCAGCAAGTATGCTTATGTTACAAACGCTACCAATGATAATATAGCAGTAATTGATTACAAAAAGGGACGTATTGTAAAGCACATACCTATTAAGGCTGATCAGCGCATTGATAAATTAAGAGGATTACTTCCTTTTGGTATTGATATTTCTAAAGACGAAAAACACTTGTACGTAGCGCTACTTGGATTTAATGCGGTTGCAAAAATTGAGTTAGCTACCGATAAAACAGTAGGACTTATCCCAACAGGCTGGGGCACAACAAGGGTAAAGCTTTCAAGCAATGATTCAACCATTTTTGTAACCTCATGCAGAGGTTTAGGTGCGGGCCCAAATGGCGGTAAAAATTTTAAAATTCCAGTGCAAGGAACTTATGTTGGAGATATACAATTAGGTACTTTTCAAAAAATCGCAAACCCTAACACCGAAAAATTACAAGCATACACCAAGCAAGTAATTGAAAATACATTTATTACAAAAACACAAATAGATAGCCTGCCTCTTCCTGTATTACCAGGAAGCAAAACAAGTCCTATCAAGCACATTGTATTTATCACCAAAGAAAACAGAACATTTGACGAAATATTTGGCCAAATGAATACAGTAAGAGGAGATAATAGCCTTGCTAGATTTGGACTAGACGTAAGTGTATACGGCCAAAAGAATGTTGTAAAAAATGTAAACGTTTCGCCCAATCATATAAAAATTGCAAAACAGTTTTCGTTAAGTGATAATTTTTATTGTGACAGCGATGCGTCTATCCATGGGCACCACTGGATGATGGGCGTTATCCCTAACGAATGGGTGGAAGCCAATTCAAGTACCGATAAAAAGGCCGACTATTTTTCTACAGCCCCAGGCAGACGTTTTCCTGGCTCTACAGGAAGTATGGACCCAGAGGATTATTCAGAAATTGGTGGCTTATGGGAAGCCTTAGATAGAAAAAAAATTAGTTACTATAATTTCGGGCAGGCCAATGAAACAGCGCATGTTAGAGAAGATTGGAATGACACGGCAACAGGTGCTGCGCACATTGTAATGGTTCCTATGCAAAAAGGTGTTTGGGAAAAAACTTCACATAATTTTGCAGGTTATAATACCAACATTCCTGACCAATTCAGGGCTAAGCAATTTGAAGAAGAATTTACTAAAAAATGGCTCAACGGAAAAGACAGTTTACCGCAGTTGATTACCATGATGCTTCCTAACGACCATACGGCAGGACCAAGACCAGAGGACGGTTACCCTTTTAGTGCTTCTTATGTGGCAGACAATGATTTAGCACTTGGTAGAACCCTTCATTTTTTAAGCAGGACCCCCTATTGGAAAGATATGCTGGTGATTGTTACAGAAGATGACCCACAGGGCGGTGTAGATCATATAGATGCGCACAGAAGCGTGTTATTAATGGCAGGTCCTTATGTAAAAAAGAATTACATATCACAAACGCATGCTAACTTTGGCTCTATTTTAAAAGTTGTATATAACATATTGGGGGTACCTTATGTAAACCAATACGATATAACAGCAACATTGTTAACAGACTTTTTTACCAATACCCCAGACTTTACACCGTACAATTTTGAATTTCCTAGCCAAGAAGTTTTTGATTGGGATAAAGCCATGAAAAAATACAACCAAACAATTGATTGGCGCAAAATAAAGCAAGGGCCTAAAATGGATAATGAATATGAGCAAAGAAAAGAGCATTATAAAACATCCGGCACCATCATTCAAAAATAAAATAGACGTTGGTATTTCTGGGATTAAGATAACTGCCTTGGTTTTATCGATGTTTCTATTTTGTGTTATGCCAGCGGCTGCCCAAGATAGAGATACTCTTTATAATCAGCTAGACTCGATAGTTGTAACAAGTAGAAATATTAAAACAAGTGAGGCAAAAAGCCCGTACGTAATTAGTTCTATTCATCAAAACCAAATAAGAGAAACCAACGCAAGAACAACACCTGAAGCTTTACAGGGAGTTGCAGGCGTTTTTTTACAAAAAACAAACCATGGGGGTGGCTCTGCATTTATTAGAGGGCTTACGGGCAATCAAACGCTTTTAGTAATAGATGGCATTAGATTAAACAATGCAACCTACCGGTATGGCCCCAATCAGTACCTGAACACCATTGATATGTTTACGCTTGAAAAAGTAGACGTATTAAAAGGCATTGGCGCTATTGAATACGGTTCCGATGCAATCGGCGGCGTCATACATCTTACAACCAAAGAGGCAAATACGACAGGTGTAAATAGCTTTAAGCTGAGCAATACCAGCAAGTTTTTGTCTTCCCAAATGGAAAAGACAAATAGAACAGAGATGAGTTATGCGACCAATAAATGGACCATTTTAGGAGGATTAAGTATCAAAAGATTTGGAGATATTGTTGGCGGAGATGGCGTAGGCAATCAAGCACCCACTGGCTACAGAGAAAAAAACTATGATATAAAAGCAAAAGTAAAAATAAGTGACAACCAAGAAATTACGTTTTCAACCCAAAATACAATTCAACGGGATATTCCTATTTACCATAAAATAGTTTTAGAGAATTTTAAAATAAATCAAGTTGACAAACAGGTACACAATTTAAATTACCTAAAATATAAGTTTGCTAGCAATCAAAAAATAGTTTCAGAAGTACTAGTAACTATTTCTCAGCAACGCTCCATCGAAAACCGTTCCAATCAAAAAAATAACGCTACCCTTTTAAGAAAAGAAAGAGATACCATACATTCTACCGGCATAACCGCCGAAATAATAGTAAAGCCTACAAAAAACTGGACAAGTAACACGGGCGTAGACATCTATTCGGACCTAGTTAATAGCAATACCACCGAAACAAACACGAGCGCTAACACTCAAATACAAAAAAGAGGCCTATACCCCACCGGATCTATTTATAACAACAATTCTTTGTTTAATATCCACTATTTAAACCTTGGCAAACTTAGTGTCATTGCAGGCATTCGCTATAATTTTTTAGATATTCGTATAAATGATACGACCCTTGGAAATGTTACATTAAAACCATCTGCACTCGTTACCAATTTCGGTATCAATTACCAACTAAATAAAAATAATTTCATTTTTGGCTCTATCTCAACAGGATATAGGGCTCCAAACATAGACGACTTAGGCACGCTTGGCATTGTAGATTTCAGATATGAAATTCCGAGCTACAACCTAAAGCCAGAAAAATCAAAAAATATTGAAATAGGCTACAAATACAATTCTGTAAAAACCAATTTCACTGTTTCGGTATTTCAAATGAATTTGAAAGATGTAATTGCTAGAATTATTGTAGATGGTCAAGTGATTAATGGATACAATGTTTATACCAAAAAAAATATAGAATCTTCTTATATCAAAGGGACAGAAATTTCAGTGTCGCATCAAATCAATAACCATTTTGCCTTCCAAACAAATGCGACGTATACCTATGGCCAAAATGTAACCAAAAATGAACCTATGCGAAGGATGCCACCATTTTTTGGTCAAAACAAATTAAGCTGGCATACTAAAAACAAAACCGTTGCTATTAGACACCAATTTGCCGGCAAACAAACCAGACTTGCAAAGGGAGATATAGATGATAATAGAATAGGTGCATTGGGTACCGCTCAATGGAATACCATTCAAATAGACGCGAGCATCAAATGGAAGCATGTAGAAATAAATGCTAGTGCCATAAATATACTCAACGAAAAATACAAAACACACGGTTCTGGTATATATGGAATGGGGCGCTCGTATGGATTATCTGTACATTGGAAATTATAAGCACACTCAAACTGTGCCATGGGAAGTGCTAAAAATAAAAGAGGCGTACGTTATCACGTACGCCTCTTTTATTTTAAAAAATTTGAACCTCGCTATAATTATTTAGCGATCCAAACCAAAGTATTAATATCATCTACGCCTTGTCTTGCAACTGCAGCATCTCTGTTCGCCTTATTTAAAGCTTGTTCTGATAAAGGATAAATAAATCTTACCGGAACGCGGTTATTATTTAAATTATCTGCACCTGGAACAATAACTGGTAAGCCAGTTCTGCGCCAGTCATACCAACCTTCTAAACCAGTAAAGAATAATGATACCCATTTTTGAAGGGCTATTTTACCTAATTTTTCTGTGCTTGTTCCTACATAAGCAACTGCTGGTTGCGTATAATATGTAGCTGGTGGTGTAACAGTAATACCATATGCCGCTGGAACCATTGCAGCATAATATGCAAAATTAGATTGAACTCCATTTAAATAATAGGTTTCTGTCGAAGTTGAAGAAGTAATCATTCCTTTTTCTGAAGCCTCAGCCAAAATAAATTGTAGTTCAGAATAATTCATTAAAATTCCTCTAGCAACATTCGGTAATGGTGCAGCTTGGTTGTTATCATTACAAACTAAACATGCGTAGCTATATCCCACTCTTGAAACACCTTGAGGACCACCATTAAAATTTAATGCGGCAACATCTCCAAGTCCATTAGGAACACCCTCGATTTTTGGACTACCAGCAGCAATTGATTTTTGAGAAGGTCTACCAAAAACTGATAATCTTGGATCATTGATAGCACTTAAACGATCGCTTAAAGTTTTACCAACACGAATTTCATCAAAAGATCCAACTCGACTACTATACAAAGGCCATTGATTAGCAGGAACATCAGCTAAATACTTAAGTTCTGCATTATCATCATTAGAAGTCATGATTGGATTTTGAGTAAGATTCCCAACTATCGCTTGCATATCTGCATTTACAGACTTCTTTTTAGATAAACGCATTAGTAAACGTAAACGTAAAGAGTTAGCTAATTTTTTCCACTTCACAACAGAACCTGCAAATAAAATATCTCCAGCAATTGCTTCATTGCTAGTTCCTAAAATCTCATTGGCCTTTTTTAAATCTGCTAATAAGCCAGTATAAATAGCTTCTTGTGTATCGTACTTAGGCAAATAAACACCGTTTGTTTTTGCCTTAATCGCTTCAGAATAAGGTATATCACCATATGCGTCGGTAGCTAGTGAAAACATCCAGCTTTTTAATATTAATGCAACGCCTAAATAATTTTGTTGAACAGGTGCATTGGCACTTGCTAAATCAATCATATTTTGAACGTTACGCATGTTACCATACACATTTGACCATATACCATTTTTTTCACCCCATAGGTAACGGTCTTCATTAACGAACTGGATTTTGGCAGTATACTGTACCAATAAGTTTCCGGTACCCCATGCTTGTGAAACCTGTTCGTTTAAAGCACTTTTTATCACACCAGATAATAGTAAATCCGGAGTAACCTGTGTTGGTACATTTTTGTTAGTATTGATTTCAGTGAAATCTTTAGTACAAGCATTTAAAACTATCAGTGAAAATGCTGTAAGAACGAAGTATATTCTTTTCATGATTGTAGATTGAAAGATTAAAATTTAAAACTAAGGTTTACACCAAAGCTTCTTGAAGAAGGAATTGACATATGTTCAATACCAGGTAGTGCTGTACCGCCAGAGAATGACATAACTTCAGGGTCAACATGCGGAACATCTGACCATACTGCTAAATTTCTGCCTACGATACTTAGTGTAGCTCCCTTAAATGGTGAATTCTTTAAGAATTTTGCTGGAAAATTGAAACCAACTTGTAGTTCTCTAAGTTTAGCAAAAGATGCATCGTACATAACGCCTTCAGCAATATTTCTACCTGCTGTAAAAGCTGTGTGCCACTCTCTCGCTGTTCTTTTAACATCGTTAGGCACGAACTGACCATTCACAAACATTACACCATTTCCAATAACACCATTTCCTGGCTTTGTTAAATCGTAACCATCTGCACGACCTTCTAAACTTTCAATAATGATACCACCTTCTCTTCCAACTGTTTGTGTATGAGAATATAATTTACCGCCCATTCTTACATCAAATAAGAAACTAACTTTAAAATTCTTATAATTGAAAGTGTTATTGATACCCGCTAACCAATCTGGATTGTAATTACCCATTTTGATTCTATCAGTTGTTCTAACTGGTCTACCATTACTAAATACCATTTGGCCAACAAATTTTCCTGATGCATCATAATGAGCACCAGCAGGGTTGGTATTTTGAACCCTTGCAAAACCAATACCATACATATCGCCCATTCTTTCACCTACTCTAGCTTCAATACTTACACTTCTGCTAGCCATTACTAGGTTTGTAAGACCATCAGAAAGTTCCATTACTTTACTTCTGTTGGTTGAGAAATTCAAATCTACATTCCATTTCAAACCATCATTTTTACCTACAATTGGAACCAAATTTAACATGGCTTCAAAACCATAGTTTTTGATTAGACCCGCATTGATAGATCTAGTGCTATAACCTGATGTTTGAGATAATGGAATATTGATGATTTGGTTTTTGGTATTACTTTGATAAAATGTTAAATCCAAACCAATACGGTTGTTTAACATCTTTACTTCTGTACCAATTTCAAACGAAGTACTAATTTCCGGCTTCAACGATAAATTAGCCAATCGATCTGTTTCACCATAAATTTGAGCTGTACCAAAAGCTGTGCTTGGGTTATACGCCTGTGTAAATGTGAATGGATCTGTATCGTTACCCACCTGAGCTAAACTACCTCTTACTTTTGCAAAATTTACAAATGATGGTAATTTAACCATATCACTAACCACTGCACTTAAGGCAGCAGAAGAATAAAAGAATGAATTTTTTTCATTACCTAAAGCTTTAAGTTCGGCTGGAAGTGTAAGTGCACTACTCCAATCGTTTCTTCCTGTTACTTCTAAAAATAAATAATTTTTATAGGAAAGTTGAGAAGCTCCGTATAAACTATTCACTCTTTTTTCAGTTAAGCTTTGAGATACATCAACAGGAACCCTGTTATTTGTTAATTTATAAATACCTGGAATATTTAATTGTCCTGCATTTATTTCGTTGAAATCACTCTTTTGCTTGGTTTGGTTACCACCTACTGAACCAGAAATTGTAAAATCATTAGATACCTTTTTGTTTGCAGATAATAAGAAATCACTATTTCTTTCTTCTGTTATAACCCTTGCTTCACGGTACTGTCCAAAAGGGAAACGTTGGGTACTAAATGATCTTTTATAAGATCTTAACTCTGAAGCATAATCTGTAGCAGTTCTCAACTGTAAATTTAACCAACTAGCTAATTCATATTTAAGTGTGATGTTACCAATAATACGGTCAATTTCTTGTCCATTGGTATTTTCATACATTGTTAAATAAGGATTATCATGGTAATTGTAATTCCAGCTAAACTGTCTTCTACCATCTAGTCCAGGCATATATAAACGCTTCATATCCGCTAAATTCACAGACCTTGGTAACCAACTAGTAAATAAATACATGATGTTTTCTGTACCATAGCTAATAGAAGGTCTATTACCACTATTATTTTTTATGTAAGAAACAAAAGCACGTGCCGAAAATTTATCTGTTAAATTATATCCGCCCGTAAATGATACTGTGTTTCTTTTTAAATCTGTATTTGGAACAATACCTGTTTGATCTAAATTGGTATAAGACAATCTAAAATCACCTTCCTTATTGCTACCTACAACAGCAACGTTGTTTGTCATGGTTCTTCCCGTTTCAAAGAAATTGGCAACACCATTAACATCAGGAAGCCATGGAGTAGCTGTAATTACACTTCCTGCTGGGGCGTTTAAATCACCACCTAAAAATGGAATTGTTTGGCCATTAAAAGTTCTTGGAGAATTAAACTGAGGATATGATTGACCAGCAAATGCAGGTCCCCATCCCTCATCGGTACCATCTGTTAATCCTGCACCACCACCATTAACAAATGCAAATGGTCCACCGTTACCATTTCCTTGTCCATATTTATTTTGAAATTCAGGTAATTTCAACGCATTTTCGATGGTGAAATTACTATTCACTTCAACACCAAGTCCTTTACTACTTTTACCTGATTTTGTTTTAATAACAATAACACCATTGGCAGCTCTTGAACCATATAGTGCAGATGCTGCAGCACCTTTTAATACGTTAATGCTTTCAATATCATCTGGATTAACAAAGCCGGCTCCGTTACCAAAGTCAACTTCCATATTACCACGTCCGTTAGCACCTACAATAGAGTTACTAATAGGTACACCATCGATAACATATAAAGGCTGATTTTTATTCAAATCTACAGATCTTTCACCTCTAATAGTTACCCTTGCAGAACCTCCGATGCCTGAATTACCACCAACAACGGTAACACCTGCAACCTTACCAGCCAATTGACTCGCAACGTTTGATTCTCTAGCAACGGTTAAGCTTTCACCTTTAATTTCCTGTGAAGCATATCCTAATTTTTTCTTTTCACGCTTAATACCAAGCGCTGTTACTACAACTTCATCAAGCTCTGAGCTAGATGGCTTAAGTCTGATATTCAATATTGAGTTACTAGCCAAAACAGAACTAGCAGTGTAACCAATAGAGGAAATCGTTAATTGATCGCCAACATTTGCTAAAATAGAAAATGCACCTTGAGCGTCAGATACAACACTCAATTTAGTTTTACCTACGGTGATAGTTGCGCCAATAATTGGATTACCATTAGCAGCATCGGTTACTTTTCCCTTAATACTACTTTGCGCTGAAACAGAAATTTGAAGAAGCAAAAAAGCAAACATGTAAAATGCCGCTTTTAAGAAATGACTTTTTTTTCTCATGATAGTTTGGTATTTGAAGCGCAAACTTATCGCTGGCATGTTACCAAATTGTGTTGTTAATGTTAACACAATATTTCATAAGTAAATATTTTTTATATGTCTAATAAGAGCATTTAAAACAAGGCATTGAATTGACCCGAATAACAATTACTTAACATTAAGTTAGTAATAAATTAACTTAGATAAAACGGAGCATTTAATGTAGAAAAATTCTAAAAATGAATGGGCATGAGTTTTGAATTCTTACCTAGCCTAAGCGCAGGTGTTGGCACTTTGATATAATTTAAGACGTGTGCAAGCGTTTGCCAGAAAGGCTTTTTAGGAAGCAAGCCCTTAAAATCGATATCTGGCGCCAAGTAAAATTCATACCCACCTTTACCCCAATCTGAAGTACCACCAGGCATATTAATGTAATAATTATTAAGCGTATGATCTACGCCAAGTCCAACAGAAATACCGAGCCATTTGGGCCATTTACCTGATGGCTTATACCGGTTAGGATTATAGGTGAGCCAAAATGTAGAATTCATATAGTCGTCCTGAAAATTACTTTCACGCTTAATAAAATCGTAGTAGTAATTATGCTTTCTATAATAACTATACTTGATATCGAGTGCTTTTAAAAATTTACTTTTAGACTGAAAGTATGGATAAAAACTTCCCAGAGAACCACTCATCCAGTCATACATACTAAAGCCCCATGTAGGCGAATAGCCATCTTTGATTTCAATAAAACCCTGTACCGCCGTGCCTAACAAACCACCCCACAATAGTGATTGCGCCTCGGTTTTACCTGACCATCTAATACCTCTTGCAAAAATATCACTCGTAATTCTGGCGCCATAAAAATGGCCTACTTTGTCTAAGCTCTTTGCATAAATAGCGTCTCTTCCAAAATCAAAAGCTTGCGCAATATTTGAACCGCCCCCATCAAAATGAAACGTTTTTTTAGAATCGGCCCACCAGGCGTTATTAATATAATGATAACTGCCATACAACGCTAAAAGTGAAGTTCCGTTGACAAATGCAAAACGTTTTACATTGAGCGTGTCAGCATTTTTAAAAAAAGGTGTTTTTGTAGAAGCTGCTATTATACTGTCCTTTATGTCTAGCATATTTGTTTCACCTGCCTTTGAAGCATTTGAAATAAATAAAAACAATGAGAGAAGAACAAAAGATAAACGCATATAATTTTGATTGGAACTCAAAGGTAAAGAAAGTTTTTTCGGATTGCCAATGCGAAGCATTGTCATCCCAGAAGTTCTCTTGGATCAAAGTCCCCGGATTGTCAACTCACTTCGTTCGTCTTAATCCTAACGAAATAGGATTGCTGTCGCTCCGCTCCAGCATCCCACAAAGTCTCTTGGATCAAAGTCTTTGAAACAAAAGTGAAACTTTTGTTTCTCTTTTATACTTTTCGTCTGTTTACGAAAGCAAGCTTTCGACACAGCCTTAAAGTATAAAAGACTTTGCAGAGAGGAAGGGATTCGAACCCTCGATACGTTGCCGTATACACGCTTTCCAAGCGTGCTCCTTCAACCACTCGGACACCTCTCTAAATATATGAATGAACCCCGTTTTTATTGGGAGGGCAAAAATAAAGGTTCGGCGCTCAGGAACCCAATATTTTTTGGGCATTGGCAGTAGTTACTTCCGCCACCTCTTGTAAGCTAACTTGCTTGACCTCAGCTAATTTTTCAGCGATATAGAGCAGATAGCCAGATTCGTTGCGTTTGCCTCTAAAAGGCACGGGCGTTAAATAAGGTGCATCAGTTTCGAGCACCAAATGTGAAAGCGAGATATTTTCGAGGGCCTCTGGTAGCCCAGCATTCTTATACGTTATAACGCCTCCTATGCCTAAATAAAACCCTAGGTCTACAATTTGTTTAGCAGACTCAACGGATCCACTAAAACAATGAAAAATTCCACGGAGCCCTCTTTTTGCAAAAGGCTTTACCATTTCAATGGTTTCTTGCATGGCGTTGCGAGTATGAATTACAATGGGCCAATTTTTTGCAAGGGCCCACTCCATTTGTGTTTCAAACGCTTTGCGCTGCTGTTCTACAAAAGTTTTATCCCAGTAAAAATCAAGTCCAATTTCTCCAATGGCTACAAAGTCTCTTTCATTAATCCATTTTTCTACAATGGCTAGTTCGTCATTTATATTTTCTTTTACATAACAAGGATGTAGCCCCATCATTGAAATACAAACACCCGGATATTTCTTTTCCAGCGCCAGCATGGCTTCCAACGAATTACTATCAATAGAAGGTAAATAAAATTTTTGCACATTGTCATGTTGCGCACGAGCAATAACAGCGTCAATATCAATTACAAATTCGTCGGAATATAAATGCGTATGCGTATCAATTAATATAGGTGCCATTTTAAAAATATCGTTTATGCATTAAATTTTATGGCTTCAAATGTATAGCCCTCTGCAGCAAAATGGGCCAGCATTTTAGGGAGTGCTGTTTGCATACGTGGAAACGCTTTTTCGCTATCATGAAATAAAACAATAGAACCTTTTTTACTATGGTACACCGTATAACTAAGGCATGCATCTGCGTTTAAGCGGGTATCAAAATCGGCACTGAGCACATCCCACATAATAATGCGCATATCCGGAAAATTCTGTTTTATTTTTTTGATTTGACTTTGTTTTATTCGGCCATAAGGGGGTCTAAATAGGTTAGACTTAATATGCTTAGCGGCAGTAGCAATATCTTGTAAATATTCTTCGTCAGAAACCTTCCAACCATTAATATGATGCTGGGTATGGTTGCCTACCGCGTGCCCTTCAAACATAATTTGCGCATAAATACCGGGGTAGGATTCTACATTTTTACCAATACAAAAAAACGTGGCTTTTGCCCGATATTGCCTAAGTGTATCTAGCACAAAAGGGGTAATGGTAGGGTGCGGACCATCGTCAAATGTGAGGTACAACACTTTGGACCTGGAGGGCATCCGCCAAACAAGTGAAGGGTAGATTGCCCTAAGCCACCAAGGTGTTTTTACGAGGTACATGTGGCAAATATAAATCTTATCTTTGCGCCATGAACAAAAGAGTACGTGTCCGTTTTGCGCCCTCCCCAACCGGAGGCTTACACCTAGGTGGCGTAAGAACCGTTTTATTCAATTACTTGTTTGCTAAAAAACATGGTGGCGACTTTATATTACGTATCGAAGACACAGACCAATCAAGATTTGTACCCGGTGCCGAAGATTATATTGTACAAACACTAAACTGGTGTGGAATGACACCGGACGAAAGCCCTGTGGTAGGTGGCCCTTATGCGCCTTACAGACAAAGTGAGCGAAAAGAAAGTTACAAACAGTACGCGACAACGCTCATTGAAGCGGGCCATGCTTATTATGCATTTGACACGCCTGCCGAAATAGAAGAAATGCGTAATAATTTTAAAACGCCAGAAAATCCGTCACCACAATACAACCATTCGGTTCGTGCTAAAATGCGCAACTCTTTATCACTTGATGCAGCAGAAGTAGCTGCATTATTAAGTGCTAATACACCTTATGTTGTGCGCATAAAAATGCCTGATAACGAAGAAGTGACTTTTACAGATATGATTAGAGGTGAAGTTTCTTTTAATACTTCTCAAGTAGATGATAAAGTATTATTAAAAGCAGATGGCATGCCCACCTATCACTTAGCGGTGGTAGTAGATGATTATCTCATGAAAATCAGTCATGCATTTAGAGGAGAAGAGTGGCTTCCTTCTGCGCCGGTACACCTATTACTTTGGAAATATTTAGGCTGGCAAAACGAGATGCCGGAGTGGGCGCATTTACCACTTATTTTAAAGCCCGATGGTCATGGAAAATTAAGCAAAAGAGATGGCGACCGTTTAGGATTTCCAGTATTTGCCATGGATTGGACAGATCCAAAAACAAATGAGAAAGCAATTGGTTTTCAAGAGCGCGGATTTTTACCAGAAGCGTTTGTAAACTTATTAGCTGTGCTTGGTTGGAACGATGGTACCGATCAGGAAATTTTTAGCATGGCCGATTTAATTGAAAAGTTTTCGATAGACCGTGTACACAAAGGCGGTGCCAAATTTGATTACGAAAAAGCAAAATGGTTTAACGCTGAATGGATCAAAAACGCTGATAATGCTTATTTAGCAGGCCTTGTACAGCCTTATTTTGACGAAGCTGGTATTGCTGTAAATGACCCAACTTACCTTCAAAAAATAATAGGAATTACCAAAGAGCGTTGCATACTACTCCCCGATTTTATTACACAAGCGGGTTTTTATTTTGCTGCACCTACACAAATAGACACCGCATCGATTGCGCCTAAATGGGATAATAACAAAAAGAATTTCTTTGAAGCCCTTTGCGTGGCGTATGAAAACACCTCAACAAATGATGCACTAGCATTAGAAAATATTTTTAAAGAATTAACCGCTACCCATGGGTTAAAACCGGGTGAACTCATGTTACCCATGCGCATTATGTTAGTGGGCGGTAAATTTGGACCTGCTGTATTTGAAATAGCTGCTACCATTGGCGTTTCAGACGCAGTAGCCCGCATAAAATATGCATTAACTTTACTTTAAATATCGGATTGAATTAAAATAAATAACTTGCCACAATATGAGCCAAACCAAACGTCCCATTCGTGTATTAGTTGCCAAAGTAGGCCTTGACGGACATGACAGAGGTGCTAAAATAATAGCCACTGCACTGCGTGATGCGGGTATGGAAGTTATTTATACCGGGCTCAGACAAACCCCAGAAATGGTGGTGAATGCTGCGCTTCAAGAAGATGTGGACGCCATTGGTGTAAGCATTTTAAGCGGTGCACACAACACGGTATTCACAAAAATTATGGGGCTTTTAAAAGAAAAAGGAATGCATGATGTACTTGTTACAGGCGGCGGCATTATTCCAGAATCAGATATCAATTCATTACAAGAGCTTGGGGTAGGTAAACTTTTTGCGCCAGGCACGCCAACTACTACTATAGCATCATACATTTCAGAATGGGTTGCCACAAACAGAAATTTTTAACCATGTACACAACACTACTTACCAATAACGAGAATGGTATTTTTACCATCACCATTAATAGACCTGAAAAACTAAACGCCTTAAATGGACAAGTAATTGCAGAACTAGAAGCTGTGATGCATGATGTATATACCAACGCATCTATTGCAGCCGTATTAATAACAGGTGCTGGCGAAAAATCTTTTGTAGCAGGTGCCGATATTTCTGAATTTATTGGTGCTGGTGCAGCAGGTGGTAAAGCACTCGCGCGTCGTGGCCAAGATTTATTTTTTAAAATTGAAAACTGTCCAAAAGTTATTATTGCATGTGTGAATGGTTTTGCGCTTGGAGGCGGTTGTGAACTTGCCATGGCTTGTCATTTTAGAATAGCTTCTGAAAATGCAAAGTTTGGTCAACCAGAAGTAAACCTAGGTATCATGCCAGGTTACGGTGGTACGCAAAGACTCGTTCAACTCATTGGTAAAGGTAGAGCCCTCGAATTAATGCTTACGGGTGGAATGATTGACGCTTCTGCAGCATTTGCATCAGGCCTTGTAAATCATGTTGTAATGCAAGATCAATTACTTACCAAAGCAAAAGAAATAGCTGCCGTAATACAAAGCAAGGCCCCTGTTGCTGTTGCAAAATGTATAGAAGCCGCTAACGCAGTGCACAACGAAGCATTAAACGGGTACGAGACAGAATTAAATGCCTTCAGCGCCTGCTTTGATACCACTGATATGGTAGAAGGAACTACTGCTTTTTTAGAAAAAAGAAAGCCCGTTTTTACTGGGAAATAATTGAATTATAAATAATATTAAAACACCAATCATGGAATTTAGAATTGAGAAAGACACAATGGGGGAAGTAAAAGTACCTGCAGGAGTGTATTGGGGCGCTCAAACACAGCGCAGTATCGAAAACTTTAAAATTGCTGCGGACATCAACCGCATGCCCAAAGAGATCATAGCAGCTTTTGCTTATTTGAAAAAAGCAGCAGCACTTACCAACTTTGATGCAGGCGTTTTACCTCAAGATAAATGTGCACTCATTGGTCAAGTTTGTGACGAAATTTTAACTGGCACCCACAGCGATCAGTTTCCACTAGTCGTTTGGCAAACAGGAAGCGGTACACAGTCTAACATGAATGTGAACGAAGTAATTGCATACCGTGGACACGTAATAAAAGGTGGTGGCTTAACAGACAAAGAAAAGTTTTTACACCCCAACGATGACGTTAATAAATCTCAATCTTCGAACGATACATTTCCTACGGCGATGCATATTGCAGCCTATAAAATATTATTAGAAACCACTATTCCGGGTATCAAAAAATTAAGAGATACGCTAGCGCAAAAAAGTAAAGACTTTATGCAGGTGGTTAAAATAGGTCGTACCCATTTTATGGATGCTACCCCATTAACGCTTGGTCAAGAAATTAGTGGCTATGTTTCTCAACTAGACCACGGTCTTAGAGCTATCAACAATACCCTAGCGCATTTATCGGAACTCGCATTAGGTGGTACTGCAGTAGGTACCGGAATTAACACGCCAAAAGATTATTCCGAAAATGTAGCCAAGCATATTGCTAATTTAACAGGTCTTCCATTTATCACTGCCGAAAATAAATTTGAAGCACTTGCTGCACACGACGCAATTGTTGAAGCACATGGTGCTTTAAAAACAGTGGCAGTAAGCCTCATGAAAATTGCCAACGACATTAGAATGTTAAGTTCTGGACCAAGAAGTGGTATTGGTGAACTTTTTATTCCAGACAACGAGCCAGGCTCTTCTATCATGCCAGGTAAAGTAAACCCTACACAGTGTGAAGCACTTTCTATGATTGCGGTTCAGGTAATGGGAAACGATGTAGCCATTAACATGGGCGGTGCTAACGGACATTTTGAACTCAATGTATTTAAGCCCGTAATGATTTATAATTTTTTACACTCTGCACGTTTAATTGGCGACGGTTGTGTAAGCTTTAATGATAAGTGTGCTGTGGGTATTGAACCTATTGAAGCCAACATTAAAAAGCACGTAGACAATTCTTTAATGCTTGTTACTGCACTCAATACAAAAATTGGCTACTACAAAGCGGCCGAAATTGCACAAAAAGCACATAAAGAAGGCACTACCTTAAAAGAGATGGCCGTTAAATTAGGTTATGTAACACCAGAAGAATTTGATGCATGGGTAATACCTGCAGAGATGGTAGGCTTCTAATAATCCAATAATAAAAAGTCTAGAATACTTTTTTACCGCCACTATACGTAGCTACTACTTTAGTGTCCAATATTTTATTAACTGGCACTTGCATTAAGTCTTGTGCCAGTATTATAAAGTCTGCTTTTTTACCTGCTTCTAAACTACCCACTTCCTTTTCTAAAAAGCTGGCTTTAGCTGCCCAAATCGTCATTCCCTTAATGGTTTGTTCGCGTGTTAATCCGTTTTCCATTTGAAAGCCTCCCTCCGGAAACCCTTTGGCATCAACCCTTCCAACAGCAGCTAAAAATGTTTTAAACGGAGAAATATCTTCTACTGGAAAATCGGTTCCTAGTGGTATCCAACCATTTTGATCCATTAATTGCTTGTAAGCATACGCACCTTTCATACGCTCGTTACCTAGCCTATCTGCTGCCCAATACATATCACTTGTTGCATGCGTAGGTTGTACCGATGGTACTACAGCAGCAGCGCCAAACAAATTAAAGTCGTTTGGATTTACCACTTGCGCATGTTCAATTCTCCAGCGTTTGTCGTTTCCTTTTTGTAAATATTTATTGTAGATATTTAAAATTTGACGGTTGGCACTATCACCAATAGCGTGGGTACACATTTGAAAATTAGAGGTTGCAAGTACCGAAGCGAGCGAGTCGTAATGCGAAATATTTGCGAGTAAAAATCCAGTCCAATCTTTACGGTCTTCATAATTGTGTAATAAGCAAGCGCCTCTGCTACCAAGGGCTCCATCGGCATATACCTTAAAACCGTTTACAAATAACTTGTCGGTTTTATAGGGTCCTCTTTTTAAATACACACTTAAATTTTCTGGGTTATCACTAAGCATTGCAAAAAGGCGCATGTTAATTTTACCTTCTTGTTGTAGTGTGTCAATAAAATTAATATCGCCAATATCTAAACCACAATCGGTAACGGTAGTAAGCCCCTGCGCAAAACAATTTTTTTGCGCCGCTTGTAACCACTGCGTATATGTTTGTTTATTGACAGCCGGAATTGAATTGTAAACAAGTCCTTTTGCGTTATCAATTAATACACCTGTTAATACACCATTTTTTGTTTCAACCTCACCACCAACAATGGTTTGACCAGGCTTTACACCCGCAATATTAAACGCTTTTTGATTGGCAATAGCAGCATGACCATCTACACGTTGTAACACAACGGGTGTGTTTGGAAACAAAGTATTTAAAAGTGCGTTGGTTGGGTATTTTTTGCCCGGCCATTTGTTTTGATCCCATCCACGTCCTTCTATCCATGTGAGTTCTGGATGCGCTGCAGCAAAAACTTTTACGCGTTCTACCGCTTCTTCCCAACTTGTAGTACCAAATAAATCTACCTGAAATAATGATTTACCATACCCCACAAAATGCGCATGCGCATCTATAAATCCTGGATACACAGCCTGCCCTTTTGCATCAATTTTTTCTGGCGCCGTATAGGCTGCTAGTATCTCCGCGTCTGTTCCTGTGGCAACAATGATACCATCTTTAATGGCCATGGCCTGTGCCGTAGAAAAACTACTATCCACGGTATAAATAACAGCATTAACAACTAAGGTATCTACTTTTTTAGGATCGCCGCAACTAGTTAATACAATTGCAAAAACTGTGGTAGCAAACAATGAAAGAATGCGCATAGGATACATTTATAAAAGGAAAGATAGTTTTTATTTTAGTAGTTCGCAAGGCTTTAGTCCGGTATGCTTTTTAAAAGCAGCCGAAAAATGCGATATAGAAGAGTAGCCAAGTAGTGCAGAAATATCTGTTACACTGAGGCCTTTTTCATAGAGCAAATACTTAGCATGCTCCATGCGTTGTTGCTGATAAAAATCAAAAATAGTAGTGCCAAAAATTTCTTTAAACCCTTTTTTAAGGTAACACTCATTCATGGCCACCTTACGGCTTAATTCTTTAATGGTAATAGGGTCTCCGATATGTTGTAACAGAATTTCACGGGCTTCATAAATACGTTCTCTCCCGGATGGATCTGCTAAAAATTTACAAGTAAATCCTTCTTCTTTTTCATCCACTAAACAGGCCAAGCTGTAAAGCAAAACCTCATGCACTTTGGCATTGATAAATATATTTTCGAGTGCACCCGTGTAACTATGGTTTAATAAAGTATCTAGTACGCTCCTCTTTCTACTACACAGTGGAAAGACTTTTGTAAATGCGTTGGGGTGTTTAAAGGCAAGTACATCATCTTTATAATTACTGACCTTTACATTTTGTACGTAGGGGCGTAAAAAAGTGGAGGTAAAATGAAAAGTAAACGTGTCTACGGTTTCGTGTTTCCCAAAACAATTGTTGGTTGGAGAATGCTCGCATTGTGCACAACTTTTTTCTTCGCAGAAGCGGTTGCCCGAAATGCAAAAACGAAGTTCCAAAT
This sequence comes from Bacteroidota bacterium, assembly GCA_041173245.1. Classification (GTDB taxonomy): domain Bacteria; phylum Bacteroidota; class Bacteroidia; order Chitinophagales; family Chitinophagaceae; genus Sediminibacterium. The sequence continues at coordinate 55,765 of JBEDIY010000035.1, forward strand.
AACTATTGAGGGGTTTTTTAGCGTCGTAATGGTAAATAAGCATACCGGTATCTGATCCAGCCCATGGCTGAAGGGCATAATAACGCTTCACTTGGTACTCAATAGAGCCCGGAACCTGCTGTTCTTGGCTATAAATCAGGCTCATACCTGGTTCCAATACGTTTTGGTTTGCCACTTTCAATATGTCCATTACTTGTACCATCCAACTGCAAATTTAATACATTACAACAGACCCTTCTAAATTGTTTGATGGCAAAGGGGGTTTTTAGCCTCAAAATGACCCTAAAATCGGTCATAGAACTGTCAAATTTATGTGGAAAACACAGCTCCGTTTTGAGCCTAAAAACAGCTTATTTTAAGTAGCTTTGACCAGTTCTGACATTTCATCTAAACTCAGGATAGACAAGCATTTTATGAGCCAAGAACAATTAGATAGCAACGAAGCACAGAATAAGAATTATGGTGCCGACAGTATTCAGGTTTTAGAAGGTTTAGAAGCGGTAAGAAAAAGACCCGCCATGTACATTGGAGATATAGGCGTTAAAGGCCTGCACCACCTCGTATATGAAGTGGTTGACAACTCTATCGATGAGGCCCTAGCTGGTTATTGCAATAATATTGCTGTACACATTCACGAAGACAATTCAATTAGTGTTCAAGATGATGGACGTGGTATTCCTACGGCCATGCATACCAAAGAAAAAAGATCGGCACTAGAAGTCGTAATGACGGTGCTTCACGCGGGTGGTAAATTTGATAAAAACACCTACAAAGTATCGGGTGGTTTACACGGTGTGGGTGTGAGTTGCGTAAACGCACTTAGTACTAAACTTTTAGTAACTGTTCACAGAGAAGGAAAAATATTTGAGCAAGAATATAAAATTGGTGCACCACTATATGCGGTTCGTGAAATTGGCGAAAGTGCTATTACAGGAACTAAAGTTCACTTCTGGCCAGACCTAACCATCTTTCAAGAAAGTGTTTATAAAAGAGAGATTTTAGAAAGTCGTTTACGCGAATTGTCATTTTTAAATAAGCGTATTACCATTACCCTCACTGACCTTAGAGAACTTGATGAAAACGGTGCTCCTTTCGTTAGTAAGTTTTACAGCGAAGGCGGTATTATTGATTTTGTAGAACTTTTAGACAAGCAAGCAAATCGTAACGCCATTATCCCTAAACCCTTGTACGTAGAGGGTTTGGACGAAGCAACCAATGTTGCAGTAGAAGTTGCATTAACCTACAACGACGATTTTAAAGAACATATTTTTTCTTACGTAAACAATATCAATACCATCGAAGGTGGTACGCACGTTACTGGTTTTAGACAAGCATTAACGCGTGTATTTAAAAGTTACGGAGACAAGGAAGGACTATTTGAAAGAGCAAAAGTTGCCGTAGAAGGTGACGACTTTAGAGAAGGGTTAAGTGCTATTATTTCTGTAAAAGTACCGGAGCCACAATTTGAAGGTCAAACAAAAACAAAACTTGGTAACTCTGAAGTAAGTGGTGTAGTACAAACAACAGTTGCACGTGCATTAGAAGCTTACCTAGAAGAAAACCCTCGTGAATCAAAGCAAGTAATTTCTAAAATTATATTGGCTGCTCAGGCCCGTGTTGCTGCTAAAAAAGCACGTGACATGGTACAACGCAAAACCGTATTAAGCGGTGGTGGTTTACCAGGTAAGCTAGCCGATTGCTCGGAGCGTGACCCAGAAAGATGTGAACTATACTTAGTGGAAGGAGACTCTGCGGGTGGAACGGCTAAACAAGGTCGTGACAGAAGCTACCAAGCTATTTTACCATTACGTGGTAAAATTTTGAACGTAGAAAAAGCAATGGAGCATAAAATTTACGAGAACGAAGAGATCCGTAATATGTATACCGCGCTTGGTGTTACGGTTGGTACCCCCGAAGATCCTAAAGCATTAAACATTGTAAAGCTTCGCTATCATAAGTTAATTATTATGACCGATGCCGACGTAGATGGCTCGCATATCGCTACCCTTATTCTAACTTTTATCTTCCGTTATATGAAAGAATTAGTAGAACAAGGCTATATCTACATTGCACAACCCCCTTTATACCTTGTTAAAAAGGGTAAAGACCAGCAGTACGCTTACAACGAAGAACAGCGTAAAATGTGGATCGAAAAACTAGGTGGAGGAAAAGATGATAGTGTTACTATCCAGCGTTACAAGGGTTTAGGAGAGATGAATGCCGATCAATTATGGGAAACAACCATGGATCCGTCCCGCCGTACGCTTAAAAGAGTAACCATCGAAAGTGCTGCAGAAGCAGACCGTGTATTTAGCATGTTAATGGGTGATGACGTGGCTCCACGCCGCGAATTCATTGAAACGCACGCTAAATATGCGAAAATAGACGTGTAAAACCCGCCAAATTGTGAATAAACCAGCTTAAAATCTGCACAATACAGCCTGTTAACTTATGGCTAGATTGTAGAAATTAGCTAGCTTTGGTAGCAATTCGGTTGCTCATTAACTAACCCAACAAAATTTGAACAAATGGACACTTCAAAAATGATTAAAGCATATTGCCTTAAGACTAAAGAAAAAAACGTTCCACTTCAAGATGCAGTAGTTACTAAAACTGCTCGTGGTGGATACATGGCTGCTGGTCATGATGGCAAAGGAAATAAAATGGCTGCTATCTTAGGAGAAGCAAAAGCTTTACAAGCAATTGCTGATGGCGTTGCTACAAAAGGATTCTAGTTTAGATTTTTTCTACAATAGAAAATATAAAAAAACCTGCCGTTTGGCGGGTTTTTTTATGCGTCAGCATTTGTGCGAAATTTTATGCAAACTAATTAGCGGTTACAGCTTGCGGAATAACGCCTTGGTGCATGCGTTGTAAAAAGCGGAGCATAGCTTCCATATCATTTACTTGATCTACCACCAACATAAATAATTTACCTACTTGTTTTAAGCGGGCTTTATTAGTGCCCGCTTGTAAATAGTCGAGTACTTTTTTAAATAGTTCCGATTCAAAATATGGAGAGTCGGGTCTATTGATAAAATAACAACGCAGTGTGTTTTCTTTTAAGGTCATTTTTTCGAAACCTACATCTACTGCAAGCCAGCGGCACTGCACGGTTGTAAATAAATCGGTAACCTGCGGTGGCAGCGCGCCAAAGCGGTCTATTAACTCGGTATTAAATTCGGCGAGATCTTTATCTGTTTCACAATTATCGAGGCGTGTATACAAGCTAAGGCGCTCTGCAATACTTTCTACATAAGAATCTGGTATCAATATTTCTAGGTCGGTATCGATGGTACAGTCTTTAACAAAATCATCCTGCTTACTAATTTCATCTTTAAATAAATCTTTAAAGGAACTGCGTTTTAATTCACGTACGGCTTCTTCTAAAATTTTCTGATACATTTCAAAACCAATTTCAGCCATAAAACCACTTTGGTCACCGCCGAGTAAATTACCAGCCCCACGTATGTCTAAATCACGCATCGCAATTTGAAACCCACTTCCTAAATCAGTAAACTGTTCTAGTGTTTGTAAACGTTTGCGTGAATCGGAAGGGAGTGTACTCATTGGAGGCGCTAGTAAATAACAAAACGCTTTTTTATTGCTTCGCCCCACACGCCCGCGCAGTTGGTGTAAATCCGATAAACCAAAATGATGCGCGTTGTTTACGATAATGGTATTTACGTTTGGAATGTCTACCCCACTCTCTACAATATTGGTACAAACAAGTACGTCGTATTTTTTATCAATAAAATCCAAAATGCGTTCTTCTAATTCATGCCCTTCTAACTGCCCGTGTGCAAAACCAATGCTTAAATCGGGACAGAAGCCCTGAATAAGCGCACACATTTCTGGTAAACCTTGCACCCTATTATGAATAAAAAATACCTGGCCACCGCGCTCTGTTTCATAATAAATAGCGTCTCTAATAAAATCGTCATTAAA
>JBEDIY010000036.1:0-46379 GCA_041173245.1 Bacteroidota bacterium
AGTATTGCTTTTGCAATTAACTGTATTATTTTAATAAGTAACGCTGCTAGTTTAAGTGGGGTAGCACTCATTGGTAGTGGATATATCGCTAAACTTTTTCCAGGTCATAGTTGGTCCGATATCGATAAAGCACTTTTAAGCGTAGTGGCCATCTTGCTTTTTTATTTTATCAATTTGCGGGGATTAAAAATGAGTGCGCGCGCGCAAAATATTTTAATGCTCATAAAAATTACAATGATTCTAGTAATCATTGCAGCCCTCTTCTTTCCGCATGAAACACTTTTGCACAGTGTATCTGCGCCAGTTGCAGCAGCATCAAATATGGGTTGGATTCAAAGTTTTGGTATTAGCTTAATTGCTGTTTCATTCACCTATGGCGGCTATCAACAAACTATAAATTTTGGAAACGAAGTAGATAAACCATCGCAAACAATACCTAAAGGAATATTTATTGGTATCGCGATTATTATTGGACTTTATTTACTCGCCAATTTTAGTTATTACGTGATTATTGGCTTTGATAACATGAAAGGAGAACGTGAAATTGCGTATGCACTCATTCAAAAAACTTTTGGTGATCAGGCCGCTAATATTTTTTCATTCTTTTTATTTTTTGGGGTACTAGCTTATGTGAATGCACTGCTTATGAGTAACCCCAGGGTCATGTATGCAATGAGTGCCGAAGGAACTTTGCCGGCCGTATTTTCTAAACAAGATAAAAAAACGGATGTGCTCGTTTTTTCACTAACCATTTTTGCCGCAGTGTGTATTGTGATTTTGTTTTTTGCACAAACCTTCGAGAAAATTTTAAACTTCACCATCTTTTTAGATTGCTTTGGCATGGTGGCTTCAAGTGCTGCCATTTTTAAGTTGCGCAGTAAAACAAAACACTTAGATGGTACAGGGATATTTAAAATGAAATTGTTTCCATTCATCCCCTTATTTTTTATAGCCAACTACTTGTTTGTGGGGGTGAGTATTGCCTTCCAAACCCCGGCAACTGCAGGTGTAGGTGTTGCCGTTTTGGCAGCCTTTATGCTGCTCTATTTTATGACCGCTCGGTACCGTAAATCTGGTCCTGAGGCCACATTGTAGTTAGATTCACCCTTCATAACACATAATTAGCCAAAATACCCACTTTCTTTCCGTCTGTCTAAATTTTAAGGCTATGGGCATGGAATCCATTAATTTTGCAGTTCTATGAAATCATTATTTACCCTCCTTGCTGCCTTACTTGTATTACAGGCGCAGTCCCAAACCGAAAAGTGGGACCTCAAACGTTGTGTAGAATATGCGACCAGTCATAACATTTCTGTTAAACAAGCCGATATTCAAGCACGAATTGCTCAAATACAGGTCAACCTGTCAAAATTAGCTGTATACCCTTCTATTACAGGTAGTTCTGGTTTGGGTGTGCGTTTTGGTAGATCCATCGATCCTACCACCAATGCTTTTGCAACTACACAGTTTTTATTTCAAAATATAGGTTTGTCTGGAGGCATGCAACTGTATAATTATGGTAGTCTTAAAAACAGTGTTGCTGTTGCAGACTTAAATGCGAAAGCAGCCCTCGCCGACATTGATAGAATTGCCAACGACATCTCTTTAAATGTGGCTAATTTTTATTTAAACGTATTAGCGGCAGCAGAGCAAGTAAAAATCACACAAGTACAAATTAATCAAACCTTAACGCAATTAGAAATCACTAAAAAAAGAGTGGACGCTGGCGCTTTACCAGAATTGAATTTGGCTGAAATACAGGTGCAGCTTGCCTCTGATAGTAGTAATTATATTGGCGCGTATACTGGATATGAACAAAATATTTTGAATTTACAAGGTCTATTAAATTTGGATCCTGCAGTGCCTTTTGAGGTGGCTACGCCTAATATTAGTAATATTCCAATTCCAAGTTTTGCCGAACTACAACCACAGGTGGTGTATGAAATGGCACTGGGTGCACAGCCTTTACAAAAAGCAAATGCCATTCGATTAGAAGCTGCAAAAAAATCGGTACTAGTAGCCAAAGCGCAACAATATCCAACCTTAACCATAGGTGGTAATTTGGCATCTAATTTTTCCAATTCATTTAGAAGAACAACAGGCGCTAGTTTTTTAGGCTACGGAACACCCATGCCTGGTTTTGATCCAAAAGTTTCTATTGGAGGCCAAGATTATTTCGTACAAAGCCCGATGTATAAGCTCAATCAAACCAACCGAAACATCAGTGAAATATGGGATGGCTGGTCTAAGCAGCTCAGTAATAACTTTGGTCAGAACATTGGATTGAACATGTCTGTTCCCATTTTTAATGGCGGGCAGGCAAAAGGGGCTTACCAACGTGCTAACCTTAATGTGAAATCTGCGGAGTTACAAAAAGAGCAATCAGATATCACCTTAAAGCAAAATATTTATACGGCATATAACAGTGCAACCGCTGCTTTACAAAAATTAAATGCAAGCACAAAAGCCGTTGAAACTTCACAAAAGGCGTACGATTTTGCATCAAAAAGATATGAAGTAGGCCTGTTAAGTTCACTTGATTTAATTACCAATCAAAACAATTTATTGCGTGCTAAAGTGCAACAACTAAGCAACCAATACGATTATGTATTTAAGATGAAAGTACTTGAATTCTATAAAGGACAGGGTATCACACTTTAATACATTATAATTACATTTTTAAAAATTTTTGAAATACAATACCATGAATAAAAAATTACTTTGGACGATCGTATCACTTGTTGTTTTAATCGTTTTGTTTGTAACGCTTAAAAAAACGGGCGTCATTGGAAAAGAAGATGGACTTACCGTTTCTGCAGAAAAAGCAGCGATGCGTACCATCATTGAAACTGTAAACGCAAGTGGAAAAGTATATCCAGAAATCGAAGTAAAAGTGAGTCCAGATATTAGTGGAGAAATTGTTGAGTTAAATGTAAACGAAGGCGACAGTGTAACCAAAGGTCAAGTATTGGCCCGTATCTATGCAGACATTTATTCTACGCAGCGCGATCAGGTTGCTGCTGGTGTAAACCAGGCTAGAGCACAGCTTGCTAATTCTAGTGCAAGTATTGTTGGTTTAAAAGCAACACTTGATAATGCAAAGCAGGTGTATGATCGTCAACTTAAATTATACAACGATAAAGTAACTTCTCGTCAAGAATTTGAACAAGCACAACAGGCCTTTAGATCTGCAGAAGCAAATTATAATGGAGCTAAAGAAGGTCTTAAGGGAACGCAGGCTGCTATCAGTGGTGCAGAAGCACAACTAGCGCGTGCTAATAAAGATTTATCTAGAACAACACTTGTAGCACCAATGAATGGTATTATTAGTTTACTCGCCGTTAAAAAAGGGGAGCGTGTTGTAGGTACAGCACAAATGGCGGGTACCGAAATGATGCGTGTAGCAGATATGCGTAGTATTGAAATTAGAGTGGATGTAGGTGAAAATGATATTCCTAAAGTTAAAATTGGTGATACAGCGGTTGTAGAAGTAGATGCTTATACCAATAGAAAGTTTAAAGGACTTGTATACAAAATAGCAAATCCTATCACTGCTGGATCAGCTGCAGGAGGTGGAAGCTCTGAGGTAACTAACTACAAAGTGCATATCCGTTTGTTAGCAAGCAGTTACCAAGATTTACTCGTTGCTGGCAATAGTTTTCCTTTTAGACCAGGGATGAGTGCTAGTGCAGATATTCAAACCAAAACAAAAGTGAACGTTTTGTCTATTCCTTTAAATGCAGTTACAACAAGAGATAAATCAGAAGCTAAAGCAGGCGCGAGTTCTGGTAAAGAAGATAAAAAAGAAGAAGCTGCTCCAGCTTCAGACAAAAAAACATTAGAATCTGATGATTCTGAAGAAGTGGTATTTGTGCTACAAAAAGACAACCGTGTTAAAAAGGTAAAAGTAAAAACAGATATTCAAGACCTTAATTTCATCGAAATTGTAAACGGTATTGCAGCAGGTGATCAAGTTATCACAGGTCCTTACAATACAGTGAGCAAGCTTATTAAAGATAGTAGCCTTGTGAAAGTGGTAAGTAAGGATAAACTTTTTGAAGACAAGAAAAAAGACTAAGATTTTCAATAAAAAATCCTTTCGTATGTTTGTGCTTGATTAACAACCAAATTAGATATGCGTTTTGGAATTGTCGGAAGTGGAAGTTGGGCAACAGCACTTGCTAAAATCTTAACAGATAATGGTAATGCCATTCATTGGTGGGTTAGAAATGCTGACACCATACAATACATTCAAAAACGCAAGCACAACCCCCATTATTTAAGTGCTGCTTATTTCAATCAGGCGCAATTACAGTTAACGGATAATGTTCAGGAACTAGTGTCCGCGGTTGATGTAATTGTAGTAGCCGTTCCTTCTGCCTACGTAAGTTCTATTTTTGAAGGTGTTGATGCTAGTCAACTAGAAGGTAAAAAAATTGTTTCGGCAGTAAAAGGTATTTTACCAGATCATAATGTGCTACTCAATCAATACCTGCAAACTAATTTTAATTTTCCGTTAGATCATTATTTCACATTGCTGGGTCCCTGTCACGCAGAAGAAGTGGCCGCCGAAAAACTGTCGTATTTAACTTTTTCTAGCACTACAGATGAAGCAGCGCAGGAAATCGCATCACATTTTACTTGCGACTACATCAACACGGTAGTGAATACCGATATCTATGGTTCACAATTTGCTTCTGTATTAAAAAACATTTATGCTTTAGGCGCCGGTATTGCACATGGACTTGAATACGGCGATAATTTTTTAAGCGTTTACATTGCTAATTGCGCCAATGAAATGGCAAATTTTTTACAAAAATGTGAACACCCGGAAGGTGCAACAAAAGCCGCGGTGCCACCCAATTATAATGCTTCAGTGTATTTAGGTGACCTACTTGTTACCTGTTACTCTTTATATAGTAGAAACCGAACCTTTGGCAATATGATTGGTAAAGGCTACTCCGTTAAAGCGGCTCAGCTCGAGTTAAATATGGTAGCTGAAGGTTACAATGCTAGCAAGTGTATTTTTGAAATTAATCAGGCGTACGGTGCCGAAATGCCTATTGCTACAGCGATATATCAAATTTTATGGAAGCAGATGCACGCTGCAAATGGCTTTGCAGAGGTTGAAAAAATTCTATTTTAATGTTGCTATAGCTATACTTCAAAAAAATCTGCGGCAATACCGTCTAAAAAAAACTTTCCCTGATTGGTTGCTTTCAAAAAATCTTCTTGCTCCACCAATTGACCTTTATCAGTATATACTTCTGCTATTTTTTTTGTTCTATTAACTGCATTTTCTCCAAATTTTTCACGTAAATATTCATACGAACAACCTTCAATGGTTCGAAGTGATGTCATGATATATTCATTGTACTGTGTGGCTAGTGGCAATGTTTCTGACTCAAACGGTACGATGCCTTTTTCGAGGCTGCTTATATATAGTGCATTGTTTGCAATATTCCATTGACGGGTAGTACCAGTATAGGAGTGTGCAGATGGCCCAATGCCTAGGTATTTTTTTTGTTGCCAATAACTGGTATTATGCTTGCTTCTGTAGCCTGCTAGTGCAAAGTTAGAAAGCTCGTAATGTTCATATCCAGCCCGTGCTGCATGCTTTGTTAGTAGTTCAAAATGTGCAGCTTGCTTTGCACTATCAATATCTTCTTTTTCGCCTTTTAAAATAAGCGCATTGAGTGGTGTTTTAGGTTCTACCGTTAATGCATAACAAGACAAATGCTGTACTTCTAATCCAATCGCTTTATCAATATTTTGTATCCAGTTATCATCTGTAAGTGTGGGAATGCCATAAATAAGGTCGATTGAAATATTATGGATACCAACTTCTTTTGCAAGTTCAATGGCCTGAACGGCAGCTTCTGATCGGTGCGCACGATTCATCCAGATAAGGTCTTCGTCTACAAACGATTGCACACCCATACTAAGCCTATTAATCCCCATAGATTTAAATGCAATCAATTTTTCTTTTGTGATATCATCAGGGTTGGCCTCAAGTGTAATTTCTATTTGCGCAGAAAGGGTAAAATACTTTTTAACGGCAGCAAGTATTTGTGCTGTCGCATGACTCGTTAAAAGTGAAGGGGTGCCACCTCCAAAATAAATAGTATCTATTAATGTGTTTTGTGCATCAAAAAAATGCTGCTGCAATTCTATTTCTTTGCAGAGGGCTTGTACCATGGGGTCTAATAATTTGGTAGAAGCGCTAAAATGAAAATTACAATAGTGGCAGGCCTGTTTGCAGAAAGGAATATGAATGTAAATGCCTGCCATGTAAATGTTTATTTTGCAAATCTACCAAATACTTGCAACTATGCCGTTAATGTTAGAGGAAGCTCCTTATTTTTGTAACCATGCGATCCCGTTATTTGTTATTCATTGTAGCTTTTTTGAGTGCTTCCCTTTTTATAGGTACTAGCCTTTTGGCTCAACAAAAACCAGATAGCACTTCAATCATTGACACCACGTCCATGATTCCTTTCGCAGATTCAACCATTACAGATAGTATACAAAGAGCAGCAGATTCACTTTTGATACTTCAGAAAAGAAAGTCAATTAGGGATAACGCATCTTATAAAAAACTAATGACGCATCCTTATTTGCCGATGCAGACAAAGCCTTCTTTTCGAATCAATGAACTTCGTATTGCCCCTAATTTTGATGGCAGGTTTTACTTGATTATTGGAATGCTATTTTATTTGGCATTTATAAAAGTAACATTCCCCAAATACTTTTCTAATGTTTTTCAACTCATTTTTCAAAGCCCTATAAGGCAAAAACAAACGAGAGAGCAGTTACAGCAAAATAATTTAGCTTCACTTTTTAGTAATATTTTATTCATTCTCAACGCATCTATTTTTGTATCCCTGATTGCTATTAAAAATGGATGGGTAGATTTGACGCTGTATAGCTGTATTGCATATAGTGTTGTTGGATTTACGGCCCTCTATTTATTCAAATTTTTATTTTTATGGCTGTCTGGTTGGTTGTTTTCTCAAAGAGAGGCCATTGGTAATTATAGTTTTATTGTTTTTTTGACCAATAAAGTAATGGGTGTTTTTTTAATACCAGCCATTTTGTTGTTGGCGTTTTCGCCACTTACTGTTCAAGATTTCGCCTATAATAGTGCATTAATCATCATCAGTATCCTTTTTGTGTATAGGTATTTAATATCCTTCTCTATCGTAAGGGCTTCTTTGAAGGTGAGCGCCTTCCATTTTTTCTTGTACCTTTGCACTTGCGAAGTACTTCCCATGTTGGTTTTATACAAATTGACCATGGATTTTATTAGCGGAACTTTTTAACTTTGCACAATCTTAGATAAGTAGCATGGCAAAAATCGGATCAAAAACTGGAACAGCTGTTAAAGCAGTGGCTCCTAAACGAATTTTAATTTCTCAGCCAAAACCGGAAAGCGATAAATCTCCTTATTACGATTTAGAACGCAAGTACCAGGTAGAACTGGTTTTCCACCCATTTATTAAATTAGATGGTATTCCAGCTAAAGATTTTAGAAAACAAAAGATTGATATTGCTGCTTATACGGGCGTCATTTTTACCAGCCGAAATGCTATTGATCATTTCTTTCGCACCGCAGAGGAAATGAAAGTATCTATCAGTCAAGACACAAAATATTTTTGTATTACGGAGGCTGTTGCGCTTTACCTTCAAAAATTTATTTTATACCGTAAGCGTAAGGTTTTTTACGGTGCAGATGGCTCTAGCAAGAGTATGCTTGATGTGATCAATAAACATAAAGAGAATGAAAAATTCTTGTATGTATGCAGCGAAAATCAACAGGACAATGATATTTGCGGTTGGCTTAAACTACACAAATGTAGTTTTGAATTAGCATTCATGTACCGCAGTATTAGTAATGACATCACGCCTTTATTCCAGAAAAAAGGATTTGAAATCATTTGTTTTTTTACCCCTAGTGGCGTAAAAAGTTTATTCGATAATTTTCCAGATTTCAAACAAAATAAAATTGTTATCGGCGCTTTTGGAAGTAATACTTCTAAAGCAGTTGAAGACGCTACACTGCGTTTGGACATTAAAGCGCCGGCTCCTCAACGACCTAGTTTAGTAGCCGCTTTAGACCACTATTTGCAATCGCTTGTCGCAAAAAAATAATCTTTTTGCAAACGAATCATTCAGCCCCAAATTTGTTAATTAAGGAATCAAGTCCTTACTTACTTCAACATGCGTATAATCCGGTGGAGTGGCATCCATGGGATGAAGCAGCCTTGCAACTTTCTAAAGATTTAGACAAACCCATTTTAGTGAGCATTGGATATGCAGCCTGTCATTGGTGTCATGTGATGGAGCGTGAAAGTTTTGAAGATGAAGCAACTGCAAAAATCATGAATGATCACTTTGTTAATATTAAAATTGACAGAGAAGAGCGTCCTGATTTAGACCATATTTATATGGACGCTGTGCAAGCCATGACCGGCAGTGGTGGGTGGCCACTCAATGTTTTTTTAACGCCCGATAAAAAACCTTTTTATGGAGGCACTTATTTTCCGCCTGAGCCTATGCACAATAGAGCAAGTTGGAAGGATGTCTTACTTGGAATTGCAAAAGGCTTTAAAGAAAATAGAGATCAGATAGATGCGCAGGCGCAAAAATTAACCGAGCATTTATTAAGTTCCAATGCTTTTGGATTTCAAAAAGCGGGTACGAATGCAGCACCTGGTTTAAGTGATATGGATGCAGCGGTATCGGCGTTGTTAACACAGGCAGATACCCTTTGGGGTGGCTTTGGCGGTGCCCCTAAATTTCCGCAAACAGCATCGATTCGTTTTTTATTAAGGTATCATTTTTTTAATCCTACACATAAAGCTTCATTGGAACATGCTTTATTGTGTTTGGATAAAATGATTGAGGGAGGCATTTATGATCAATTGGGAGGCGGGTTTTCTAGGTATAGTACCGATGCTCAGTGGCTCGCTCCGCACTTCGAAAAAATGTTGTACGATAATGCACTCTTAGTAACAACATTATCAGAAGCGTATCAATTAACAAAAAAAGAATCCTACAACAAAGCGATAACAGAAACACTTGCGTTTGTAGAAAAAGAATTGATGGATTCTGATGGTGGTTTTTTGAGTGCACTAGATGCAGATAGTGAAGGGATAGAAGGAAAATTTTATACATGGGCCGCTTCAGAAATTACTTCTTTACTGCAAAGTGATGCGCCATTATTTATGGCGTATTATGGTGTAACAGAAGCTGGTAATTGGGAGCACACAAATATTTTGCATACACCACAACCTGCTGCAGCAGTAGCTCAGAATTTTGGTGTAAGCGAAAAAGAATTTTTGAAAACCATTGAAAATTGTACATCTATTTTGATGTTGGAGCGTAATAAACGTATCAGACCTCAAACAGATGACAAACAATTGCTAGGTTGGAACGCGCTCATGAATACAGCATTTAGCAAAGCATACGCGGCTACTGGAAATAAAAAATATTTAATGCGCGCACAGCAAAACATGGCGCACTTATTTGAGCATTTCAAAAATTTGGAGGGCGAAGGTTGGTTTCATACCTACAAAAATGGAGTTGCAAAAACCCCGGCATTTTTAGATGATTATGCGTATTTAATTGAAGCGCTCATTCAGCTACAAACCGTTTCTGGCGATTTGCATTGGCTTGAAAAAGCGGGAGCAATCGCAGCATATGTGAATACCCATTTTATAGAATCTAGTACTGGATTTTACTTTTATACCCACGATGCTCAAACAGATGTCATTGTAAGAAAAAAAGAAGTGTACGATGGCGCTACCCCAAGTGGTAACGCTGTAATGGCTGGTAACTTGTTTCATTTAGGTGTCGTTTACGGGAATGACCAGTATTTGTCCCTTAGTAAGCAAACCTGTTTATCGCTTTTGCCGGCAATTACCAAACATCCTGGTTCATTTGGGGTTTGGGCTTCCGTTTTATTAAATCAACTCCTAGGTCACAGAGAATTAACCCTCCTAGGTACGGGTGTTTTGCCCTATTTGGAAGCGGCACTCCCATTGTTTAGACCCAATTTAATCTTAAATATTTCAGAAAATCGGTTAACAAGCATTTTGGCAATTTCTCAAAAAATTATTGATAATCAAGAAGTTACGTTTCAATTGTGTCAAAATCATGCCTGCCACTTGCACCAACTCACTGATTTTGACAGTTTTTTAGCAATTGTGTAAGCCGGAATCAACTATTTTGCATTTCGGTTTTAGCCAAACACTCGGCAAAACAGTGAAACATTAAATAATTTAATACTGAATAGATTTTTACCCTGGATCATTATTTTATTGGTTTTTAAGCGCTAAAACTCAGGTTTCTGACGTTTCAAAACTTATATTTGTCACTGTTATAAATTACATAGATCAGATGAAAGGATATTTAACTACAATTACCTTGGCGTGCTTTACGCTTAGTTTAACTTCTTGCTTCTTTGGAAAAAACAAAGGCAAGGGCCTACCTGATGATGGGCAGTTACATGGAGTTGCGCCTGCTGCTAAGCAAAGCATGTTAACACCAAGGACCATGGTATACGTTCCGCCTGGAACATTTCACATGGGTCCGAGTGACGAAGACGTTAGTTTTAATTACAGCAATCGTAACAGAAATGTATCTATTCCTGGATTTTGGATGGATGCTACTGAAATTACCAACAACCATTATCGTCAGTTTGTAAACTGGGTGCGCGATTCACTTGCATACAAAGTAACTTCTGGTGTTGGATTAAACAACCCTTCAGATACTACTGCGGTAAACTGGAAAAAAGTAGCATTGTACAAATACGACAACAAGCAACTTGGTACCTTAAATGGCCTTACTTACGAAAATGCATTAACAAGAAAATTAGCCATCGATCCGGATAGCTTAATTTATAGGGTTCGTTATTTTGATTTACCTGCTGCTGCAAAAATCAATAAAAATGATCCAACACAAAAAGGTCGCGATCAAATTGTTAGTTATGCAGTTCCTGTTTATCCAGACACACTTGTGTGGATCAGAGATTTCTCGTACTCTTACAACGAGCCTTTAGCAAAAAGGTATTACGCACATCCAGCATATGGTAATTACCCTGTAGTTGGTGTAACATGGAAACAAGCAGTTGCTTTTTGTCATTGGAGAACGCATCTTCAAAATACAGATTTCGAAAAAAAGAAAATTGCCGTTGACGGTGATTTTAGATTGCCCAACGAAGCAGAGTGGGAATACGCTGCAAGAGGTGGCCGTACAAGTACGATGTTCCCTTGGGGTTCTCCTTATTTAAGAAATAAAAAAGGCTGTTTGCTTGCAAACTTTAAACCAGGTAGAGGAAATTATCCAGAGGATGGTGGTTTTTACACGGTTAAAGCAACTGCCTATTGGCCAAACGATTTTGGCTTGTACAATATGTCTGGAAACGTTGCAGAGTGGACAGCGTCTTATTTCTACGAAGGTTCTTACAATTTCATGTCTGACTTAAGTCCGGATGTTAGAATTGAAGCAGATGAAAATGATCCTCCACGCATGAAACGTAAAGTAGTACGCGGTGGTAGCTGGAAAGATGTTGGTAATGCTTTACAAGTTAGTGCACGTGCTTATGAATACCAAGACACTGCAAAATCATATATCGGATTTAGAACCGTAATTGATTTAGCGCCAAGATCAAAAAAATAATTTCAATTTAAAATATTAATCTCAACTTTTTAATTCATAAAAACTCAATCCATGTCTTCAGCTCAACAAGAAAAAATCTTTGGTCTACCAGCTCAAACAACAATGCGACTAGTAAACGTTTTTGTATGTACCGGTGCATCTGTTGTAATTTTTGGTGCCATGGCAAAAATCCTACACTTGTCATGGGCCGATTGGGCACTTAAAATTGGTTTAACAACTGAAGCAATTATCTTTTTAATCTATGCTATTTTACCTCCAGAAGGACATGCACCTGCTGGTGGTGGTGCTGGCGCAGATCTTCCATCTACTGTTGTTGCTGATGTAACAAAAAGATTTGATGAGTTATTTGCTAACGCGGGTTTAACGCAAGAAAACTTATCTAAACTTAGCACAAGCTTTCAAAAACTAGGTACCACCGTAGATCAAATTGGTCAAATTGGTGATGTGGTAAAATCTACTTCAGATTTTTCTGCTAAAACACAGGAAGCTGCTGTAGCATTAGGTTCAATTAAAGACGCCGCTACTAAAGCAACCGATTCATTAGGTAATATTTCTTTGGCTTCTGATAGTACCAATGAGTACCATAAACAAGTACAAGGATTGGCTAAAAACTTAGGTTCATTAAATACCATTTATGAACTTGAATTACAAGAAAGTAACAATCATCTCAAAGCATTGAACCAGTTTTATGGCAAATTAGCGCAAGCTTCTGAAGCGATGAACGGAACTGCAGAAGATGCATTAAAAGCAAAAGAACAAATTGGTGCCCTTGCTAATAATTTGGGTAAATTAAATCAAGTATACGGTAACATGTTAACTGCGATGCAGGGTAGATAGTAACCAACAAAGATTTAAAAACTCATTATTAATAAGATTACCTAAATAGTACAATATGTCACTACCTAAGGAACCGCGGCAGAAAATGATTAACATGATGTACCTGGTGCTTACTGCACTATTGGCACTCAATGTTTCTGCCGAAATTTTAAATGCATTTAAAACCGTCGATCGCAGTTTGATGATTGCGAGTGGCGTTGCTGAGCAAAAGAATGTTGAGATTTTCAAATCTTTTAAAGCAAAACTAGAAGATCCTACTTCAAGAGAAAAGGCAGCAATTTGGGAACCCAAAGCGCAGCAAGCTAAAAAAATATCTGACGATCTATACAATTATATTGAAGGACTTAAAATTGAACTTAAAAAAGAATCTGGCCTTAAAATTGTAGATGGTAAGGAAGAATTTAAAGAAGATGATTTAGACGCCGGAACTCGTTTACTCGTTCAGTACGCTCCAGAAGGAAAAGGAAAGGGCAAAGAACTTTTTGAAAAGCTTAAAGTCTACAAAGAGCAGTTGTTGAGTATTGACCCGGAAATGAAAAAAGAAATTGAACTTGGCTTACCCCTTGATTTAACAATTCCTCCAACATCTAGCGACGCTGGAAAAACTGATTGGGCGTATGCTTATTTTCATATGACACCTACCATTGCTGCGATCACCATAATGAGTAAGTTTCAAAATGACGTAAGAAATTCTGAATCTAAAGCTGTCGAATTTTGCCACAAGCAAATTGGACAGGTAGAAATTATTTATGATCAGTTCCAAGCTTTTGCTGGAACCAATACGCAATATTTAATGCCTGGCGAAGAATTAGTAATTACTGCAGGTATTGGTGCATTTAGTAAAGCAGCACAACCTTCTATTTCTATTGATGGTGCTAATGTTGCGCTTAACGCAGAAGGTACTGCCGAATACAAAACACGTGTTGGCGGTTCTGGTGCAGGTATCAAGCGTGTAAGAATTTCTTACGCTAAACCTGATGGCACAACAGCTGTTGTAGAAAAAGAAATTAAATATACAGTGGGTATACCTGCTGGCTTAACAGTTTCTACCGATAAAACGCGCGTTTTTTATAAAGGGTTAGAAAATCCATTGAGTGTAACTGGTGGTGGTGGTGATGAAAAAGTTTCCGTATCTATCGAAGGAGCAGGTGCTTCATTACGAAAAGCCGGACCTGGACAGTATATTGTTACTTGTACACAACTTGGAACTGTAAACGTTGTTGCTAATGATGGCAAAAACATTCAGCGAATAGCGATTCCTGTTAAACGTGTTCCAGATCCAATAGTAATTGTTGGAGGAAGTGCTGGTGGAGCAATGCCTGCAAACGTATTTCGTGTGCAAAGTGGTGCTATTGCAGAATTGAGAGACTTCGTATTTGAAGGTGTTGCTTATAAAGTGATGTCATTTATGCTTATTTGTACGGGTAAAGGCTTTGATGAACCTGAGTTTGCAGAAGTAAATAGCGCTTCTTTTAAAGACGCTGCTGCTCAAGCATTAATTAGAAGATGTCAGGCTGGAAGTACAGTAACTATAGGTGAAATAAAAGTATTGGAGCCAGGTGGCGGTTCTAGAAAATTAGATCAAAACATAACGTTCATATTGCAATAAAGCAGGTTATTATGAAAAAAGTATTATTAATTGGTGTTGCTATTTGTTCCCTAAGTGTTAGTGCAACTGCACAAGGCTTTGGTAATTTAAAAGGTAAAAAAACAGCAAGCACTGTTGATACAACCAAAAAAACGAGTACCCAAGTTGCAGCACCTACAACTGCTCCAGTAACAACGCCTAGTAACAACAGTAATGCTGTGGCACCTAAGCCAACTAAAACGGTGGATACTACTATTGTTGGTGGATTTGGCGAAGTGGTTCCAAAAAGTTTGCGCAATGAAACTGTTGCTGATCGTAAAACAAACCGCTCTAAAAATCCATTGGAATATGAGTTTTTAAGAGAAGACGACTGGTTGTATTCAGAATTTATTTGGCGCGAAATTGATGCTAGAGAAAAAATGAACCAATCATTTATTTATCCAGGTAAAGACAATACAGGTGATCAACGTTTTTTCTCTATTTTATTAAGTGCAATACAAAACGATAGCGTTGCAGCATTTTCGGCAGAAGGTGGTGACGATCGTTTTTCCAAGCAGTTGGCTTATGATGATGTTACTAAAATGATGAAAGGCAAGCTTGATACCATTTTGGTTCAAAATGCTAATTTTCCCAATGTGTATGACACCACTGTTATTTTTGATACCAAGTTTGCACCTAATCCGGATTCTATTTATACTTTTCGTTTAAAAGAGCAGTGGATTGTAGATAAAGAAGCTGGTAGACTATTTTGCAGAATCATTGGTATCGCGCCAGTTGCAAAAATCATGATTAATAACAAGCCAACAACCAAAACATTGTTTTGGGTATACTATCCTGATTTGCGTAAAACACTTAATAAATACATGGTGTACAATCCTAAAAACTATGCAGGTCGTATGACATGGGAAGAGCTTTTTGAAAGCCGTTTCTTTTCAAGCTATATTGTAAAGTCTAGTAATAACAATCCCAACGATAAATTCTTGAGTCAATTAATTAAGAATCCTTTATTTAGATTATTAGAAGGTGAAAATATTAAAGAACGAATTTTTAATTACGAGCAAGACCTATGGTCTTACTAATTTTAAAATTGCTTCATAAAAAAAGGGACTTATAAAGTCCCTTTTTTTATGTGGTTGCCTCAAAATGTTTTTGTAATGCAGCGGCTTTTTTAGAACCGATAATTGCAGCTATATTTTGGGTAGATTCTTTTTTGATATTAGCCACAGATTTAAAATGGTTGAGCAGTATTTCTCTTGTAGCAGGGCCAATACCTTCAATATTTTCAAGTGCTGTTGTAAAAGTTCCCTTTGATCTTTTGTTTCTATGAAACGTTACACCAAAACGGTGTACTTCGTCACGAATGTGTCTTAATAGTTTTAAGCTATCGCTATCCCAAGGTAATTTTAACGACTGGCTATCACCCGCAAAAAATAGTTCTTCTTCGTTTTTTGCTAGACCAACTAGTGTAGTGCTACCAGTGAGTCCTAGGGCCTCTATACTTTCAAGTGCGGCGCTTAACTGTCCCTTGCCGCCATCTATTACAATAAGCTGTGGCATTGGGTCACCGGATTCCATAACTCTTTTATATCTACGATATACTACTTCTTTCATGGTGGCAAAATCGTTGATGCCTTCTACCGTTTTTACATTATAATGACGATAATCTTTTTTGCTAGGCATGCCATCTTTAAAACAAACCATCGCAGAAACTGGAAAACTCCCCTGAAAATTCGAGTTGTCAAAACACTCGATATGTGTAGGTAATTCCTGTAAATGCAAATAGGTCTGCAGTTCTGTTAATACAGACTTCTTTTCACTGTCTGTTTTACCTTCTAACTGTAATATTTTTTTAAGCTGAAGTTCTCTAGTAAAATACGTAACATTTTTAATGGAGAGATCTAGTAATTTTTTCTTATCCCCTAATTTTGGTACCGTGATAGTAATATTTTTATCAAAATACTCGATGGGGTATGGAACAATAACCTCGGTGCTAAGGCTATTAAAATCAGCTCTAATTCTTTCGATAGCAAAGCATAAGAGTTCGTCTTCAGGTTCGTCTAATTTACCTTCTAATGGAACCGTATGGGTTTGTATAATGCTTCCATTTTGAACCATGAGGTAATTGACATAGGCTAGTTTCCCGTCTTTAATGATTGAAAACACGTCTAGGTTAGAAAAGTGCTTACCTACTACCACCGATTTTTCTTGATAGGTTTGTAAGAGTTCTATTTTATTTTTTAGGTAAGCCGCTTTTTCAAAATCTAGGGCCTCGGCATGCGCTTGCATTTGTTTTTTTAAATGACCCATTAGTTGGTTCATATTACCCTTAAGCAAATTCTTTAATTGCTCTAAACTATCTACATAGTCGTCTTCGGTTTGTAGTGCCGCGCAGGGAGCTAAACAATTACCTAAATGATATTCTAAACAAGGCTTGAACTTTTGTTTATCAATATTTTCTTTGCTTAAATTTAGCTTACAAGTACGTAGTGGAATAAACTGTTTTATAAAACTTAGCACTTCTCTAATAGTTCCTTTAGAAGTAAATGGACCAAGGTATATCGAGCCGTCATTGTATTTTTTCCAAGTAGAAAAAACCCTTGGGAAGCGTTCTTTTTTTATCACTAAATAAGGGTAACCCTTGTCGTCTTTTAGTAATATATTATAACGAGGTTTATACTGCTTGATAAGGGAGTTCTCTAACAGAAGCGCATCCTGCTCCGAATCAACAATGGTAAATTCGATACGTTCAATTTTTTGAACGAGTTCAATAGTCTTAAAACTATTTTGGCTTTTTGTAAAATAGGAGGCAATCCTTTTTTTCAAGCACTTGGCTTTACCTACGTAAATAAGTATTCCATTTGCATCATAATATTTATAGATGCCGGGGTCTGCGGGTAATTTATGTGCTAATTGTTGGTACTGCTCCTGTGTCATTTATGGAAGTATAACGCGAACAACTATGGTTTTGTTGAGTAAAAATCCATTACTCGCTTCTTTACTAATTGATTTTGTAAAACCCTCATTTGTTTTCCAGCTCAATTGTTCTGTGCTTGTGGTATCATTTGTGCGGAATATTTTCCTTATAAATAATCTTTTAATAAGCGAGGTTTGATCGTTCATTAAAATGTCAATATTTCGAATAGGAACCGAAGTATTGATAGGCGTGTAGTTGATATTTAAACTTGCTGTTCCCGCGTCACGAAATACCGATTCTTTGTAATTTATTTTTTGAATACTATCACTGATATCTGCATCAATGAATGATTGAATCATTGGCATAATAGCTGCTACTTGAGTAGTAATACTATCTTTTGTTGCACCTTCTGTTGTAACAACACTAAACCTGCCCCCTAGGCTATCAAAATACTTTACTTGATCATTAATATAGGAAGCGATTGGATAAAAGCTTGTAGTATCGGTTGTTGCAATCGTATTTTTTGACTTCTCTTTTGAATTGCTGCAGGCGGCTGCCATCATGCAAACGATACATGCTAGATTTAAAGGTCTCATAGCGTAAAATTACTTAAACTGTTTGCTCCAACCTATTCGGAAGCCGTAATCAATCAAATTTTCTTTGATTGGGTAAGGGTTGTTATACGTGGGAAGTGTTTGATATCTTATTTGAGGACCTAACTGCCAAATGGTATTGCCTTTTTGATAGCTAAATTGAATACCAACACTTGTATTGAAGTTCCACTTTCTTACATAGTCATTACCGGCAGTATAATTTGCATAATCTGTAGATAGTAAGTAAACGTTTTTATTTACATTATAAGTGGGCTGAATAGAGGCTTGTGTATGAATGCCAAATTTCTTGAACCTAATGAGTTCGTAATCTAGACCAATAGGTATTGCAATTTGGTATACTTTATTATTTAGCTTGGCGGATCTAAATCCAACATTGTTATTATAACTCGACATTACAGATACCGTTTGAATTCGACCAGCGTTTACTAATGCAAGTGTTGTAGCATTGGCGCCTGTTTCATACGTATCAATTTGGTATTGTCTAATATTGAGTTGAAGGCCTGTTTTGAATTGTAATTTTTTAGCAATCGGATAATTAAGCGTGAGCCCAAGTTCTAATCCAATATCAGGCCTGTGTCTTACTGCTTGGTTAAACGTTGGCGCTTGTGCTAATGGCGATGTAAGTGGTATGGCAATAAGTGATGGTTGAATCAACTCTTTTACCTTTTGATCGTTTAGAACTCTAAAACTTGCAGATGGCGTAGCATAAAATTGAACACTATATTTTCTGTTTTTTTGTTTTGTATTTGAGCTAGCAGTAATATCAAAAATAGTATGAACCTGTTGCTGTATGAGCGCCGGTAAAAGAGATGAATTATTTATTTCGCTTACGCTATTACTAGTTGAAACAATAGTTGCCACTTCAAAATTATCTTTTACGGTAGCGAACGGGTCAATACTTGTTGAAGGGATGTCGATAACTGTTGTTATATCATTTGAGGTATTAGAAATAGGCGCTATTGTAGATGAATCAACTTCAATTACAGCAACAGGAAGTTCTTTTTTCGTTTTATTAACCTGCATTTCATACGCAGGTTTTGCATCGGTAATTTGTGTACTGGAATGATAGGTTGTAAAAGGCTTGTCAATTATTTGTGTAATTACTTTAGACTTTGATAAGCCTCTAGCCATTAAAGTAGGCGCTGACTTTTGTGTTACAACAAAAGTAGAAACAGTGAGTGCTACAAGTACGGATAGTGATATAATGGTAAGAGCAGGCCAAGAGCGTTTACCTTGCACTTCGGTACGTATATTATCCCAAACACGACCAGATGGATACATCTTGTGTTCGTTTACCTCATCTAGTATAAACTCCTCAAACGCGTCTAGTTGACTTCTCTTTTCCATATCTACCCGCTTCACGTAATTATTTTTGTATCACCGAAAACAACTCAAATTTCTCTTTGGGTGCTTCAATAATTCTTTTCTTGATTAAAATATTTGAAAGCATGGTTTTAGCCCTTGTGTATTGGCTTCTGCTCGTGCTTTCTTCGATGTCTAGTAAAGTGCTAATTTCTCTATGACTATACCCTTCAATGGCAAATAAATTTAGTACGGTTTTGTAGCCAACTGGTAATTGTCTAATGCACTCCACAACTTGTTTTGATTGCATAATGGAAGCAATTGATTCTTCCTTTACGGCTAAATTTTCTGCACTTGTTAAGTCTAGGCTAGCTGTAAATTTTTTATATTTTTTTAGAAAGTTGATACTGGTATGCACCATAATACGCCTTACCCAACCTTCAAATGAACCTTTGTTTTGAAACGTATGCATTTGTGTAAACACTTTAATAAAGCCCTCTTGGAGCATGTCTTCTGCATCTTCTCTGTTTTGAGCAAAACGGTAGCAAACAGAGAGCATTTTAGGGCTATACCTATTAAATAGCTCCCTTTGTGAAGCAGCGTCGTTGTGAAGGCAACCCGCAATAATAGCTTGCTCGGTCATGAAGTGGGTTTGTTAATACCTCTAATTTAGGTAAAAAAAAGACTAAAAAGAGTAAATTTTAAGTATAAATTCATTAATTTTCTATCCTATTTATACTGTAAACACCCCCCAGTTACCATGGAAAGAAATAGATTTACCGAAAATACCCCACCGCCAACTACAGGATTACAGCCGTATACTGGCAGTTTTGGTACGCCCGAACTTAGGCATTTACTAAGGCGAACCCTTTTTGGTGCCACTAAATCAGATCTGGCTCATTTTTCTGGAAAATCTGTGACGCAGGTTGTGAACGAATTATTAAATCCTACGGCGCCGTTACCAGAGCCTCCAGTTAAGGAGTATGTAGTATCAGCTACTACACTCGTTCCGGATAATAATATTGTAGCGGGTACTACTTGGGTAACTGATATCAACAATGACGGAAACATTGCAAGTTATAGACGGGCTTCTTTTAAAAAATGGTGGGTTGGAAATCTTGTCAATCAAGACCGTAGTATTCGTGAAAAAATGTCCCTTTTTTGGCACAATCATTTTGCCACTGAAATGAATGACGTAAGTAATGCACAATACATATATAAGCACCATCATTTAATTCGTACTAGTGCGCTTGGTAATTTTAAAACACTTACACGAAATATTACCCTTGATCCCGCAATGCTTGTTTATTTGAATGGGCAGTTAAATACATTTACGGCACCTGACGAAAACTATGCCCGTGAAATACAAGAGCTTTTTTGTTGTGGAAAAGGGCCAGACTCTTTGTACACCGAAGCGGATGTTAAAGCAGCTGCTAAAGTATTAACCGGATGGCGCAACAATGCGACCACACTGAGTTCCTATTTTACGGCATCTAGGCATGATGCTACGAGTAAAACTTTTTCCTCTTTTTATAACAATACGGTCATCACTGGACGTAATGCTCCTACAGGTGGAGAACAAGAATTAGATGATTTATTAAACATGATTTTTGCTACTCAAGAAGTGGCGAAATACATGTGCAGAAGGCTTTACAGATGGTTTGTGTATTATGATATTGACGATACCGTAGAGCAAAATGTCATCACACCACTTGCTAATTTATTTCGTTCAAGTAATTACGAAATATTACCAGTGCTTGATATGCTTTTAAAAAGCGAACATTTTTTTGATGTATTATCTAGAGGTTGTGTTATTAAAAGTCCAGCAGATTTAGTGATTGGTTTTTGTAGAGAATTAGAAATTACTTTTCAGCCAGATACAGATTATTTCACCAATTATGGTTTTTACAATTACCTCGTTAGTTGGCTTAGTAATATGCAACAAAATATTGGTGATCCGCCCGATGTAAGCGGATGGAAAGCGTATTATCAAGAACCTCAATTCAACGAAGTTTGGATTAATAGTGATACGCTTCCAAAGCGCAATCAGTTTAGTGATACAATGCTAGTAAGTGGCTATACATTTAATAGTAAAAAAATACAATTAGATCCCCTTGCATATGCAAAAACATTTTCTAACCCTGGCGACCCTAATGCATTTATTGCAGAATTGACAGAGCGTTTATTGGGTCTTGATATTTCTGCAGTTTCAAAAGCGCAATTGAAAAAAGATATTCTATTAAACGGCCAAAGCTTGGATATTTATTGGACACAGGCTTGGGATTTATATATAGCCACGCCTACTAATGCTGCCAATACCACTTCTGTTCGTACTAAAATACGTGACCTAGTAAAATATTTAATGAACCTAGCAGAGTATCAACTAGCTTAAAATAATCCCCCCATGAAACGTAGAGATTTTTTAAAAAATACTGTCCCCGTTGGTGTGGTGATGCCCGCACTTGTTGGAGGATTTTCTTTTAAGGCATTTGGGGCAGAAGATCCAATTGCTCAATCACTCTTACTTCCTGCTGCCATAGAAAATGACCATGTCCTAGTTATTATTCAATTAAATGGTGGTAATGATGGATTGAATATGGTTATTCCACTGGATAATTTTTCTAATTATGTTAATGCGCGTTCTAATATTTATATTCCAGAAGACAAAGTTTTAAAACTCGCTGGTGTTACCAAAGCGGGGTTACATCCAGCTATGACTGGTCTTCAAGCAATGTACAACGATGGTGAATTAAATATTGTACAATCTGTGGGGTATCCGCAACCTAATTTTTCGCACTTTAGAGCTACAGATATTTGGATGAGCGCTAGTGATAGTAATACCGTAGTAAATAGTGGCTGGGCGGGAAGATTTTTGGATGCTGAGTTCCCAAATTTCCCCAATGGTTATCCCAATGCTTCAATGACAGATCCACTTGCGATTCAAATTGGATCTGCTACATCTTTGACATTTCAAGGCCCTGCGGTAAGTATGGGTATGAGTATAAGTAATACTTCTAGTTTTTATAATTTAATCAATGGCGTTCGAGATACCGCGCCTAATACGCCCGCAGGAAAAGAATTGAATTTTGTGCGCATGGTAGCGCAACAAACACAACAATATGCTGCTATCATTAAAGATGCTGCAGCTAAAGTACCCACGCAGGTTACGTATCCTACAAGTAATTCTTTGGGTGATCAATTAAAAATTGTTGCAAGACTTATTAAAGGCGGTTTAAAAACGCGCGTATACATGGTTAATTTTGGCGGATTTGATACGCACGCTTCACAAGTAAATGCTTCTGATACAACTACTGGTTCACATGCTATTTTGCTAGGAAAGGTGAGTGATGCCATTAGGGCCTTTCAAAAAGATCTTAAATTTTTAGGGGTTGATGACCGTGTAGCGGGTATGACATTTTCTGAATTTGGACGACGCGTAAAATCTAATGGTAGTGTTGGAACAGATCATGGTGCGGCTGCTCCATTATTTGTTTTTGGAAAGAATGTAATGCCCGGCGTTTTGGGCGCTACACCAAAATTTGGTGCTAACGCTAGCGTTGGTGAAAACGTACCTTTCGAATTTGATTTTAGAAGTGTATACGCAACGCTATTATCTAATTGGCTCTGCGTTTCTGATACCGATCTTCAACAAATCATGCTTAAAAACTTTCAAACATTACCACTTGTAAATGCAGCAGCTTGTAAGAAAGCTGTTAATTTATCGGGAGAAAATTTAGTACGTAATTACCCCAATCCATTTACAAGTAAAACGGTGATATCATTTAAAACGGCAGGCGGTCACACCCTTATTCAGGTGATGGATATGTTAGGGCGCGTTATTACGAATTTGACAGATCGTGATTATGCTGCCGGCACCTATACCGTTGTATTTGATTCAGGTAGCCTTCCTGCTGGCGTATATTATGCGAGGCTGCAAAACATGTCTGTACAGCAGGTGCATACGATGTTGAAAGTCAAATAGTTTTAGAATGGTATTCTACCTTACTTTGCATGATGGAAATTAGCTTTAATACCCCAGCCCTTCTTTTTCCGGCCATTAGTTTAATTATGCTAGCCTACACCAACAAGTTTTTAGCACTTAGTAGTAGGGTTAGAAGTTTGCATGATAAGTACCAAAATCAAGAGCAAAAACATATCATACACGGGCAAATAAAAAACATGCGCTACCGCATAAAGCTTGTTAAAAATATGCAAGCATTAGGTGTGGTTACATTTTTAGGATGTATCCTTTGTATGTACCTTATTTATGTTCAGTTTATGCTAGCTGCAAATATTATTTTTGCGCTTAGTCTCATTTCTTTTTCTGCGTCTTTACTACTCTCACTTTTAGAAATTCAATTAAGTACCAAAGCACTTGAGCTAGAGCTTAGTGATATGGAAGGCCTAGAAGATCCTTCAGTTATTGAATACTTTAAAAAGAAATTTGGAAAAGATTAAAGCGTTTTAATTAACGGATTACTTTTCTTTCTCCAATTTGTTGACGCCACATCGCAAAATAAAGTCCTTTTTCTGCTAAGAGTGCTTCGTGTGAGCCTGTTTCAACAATCTGTCCTTTTTCTAATACATAAATTCTATTCGCATGCATGATAGTGCTTAACCTGTGTGCAATCATAACTGTAATTTGTTCTCGCTCTTCTGAAATGGCATGAATGGTTCTTGTAATTTCTTCTTCTGTGATACTATCTAATGAAGAAGTTGCTTCATCAAAAATGAGAAGATGCGGATGTCTGAGTAGCGCACGTGCAATAGATAGTCTTTGCTTTTCTCCGCCACTAAGTTTTAAGCCACCTTCGCCAATAATGCTTTCTAGTCCTTGTTGTGCTTTAGATAGAATTGAGTGACAACTTGCTTTTTCAAGTGCTACAATCATTTCTTCATCGGTGGCAGTTGGAAATACAAAGCTTAAGTTTTCTCTAATGGTGCCCGCAAATAATTGTGTGTCCTGTGTAACAAACCCAATTTGATTTCTTAGTTCCTCAAAATCAATATCATTTTCTTTGGAACCGTTATATTCAATATGTCCGATTTGTGGTCTATAAAGCCCTACTAATAATTTAACGAGTGTGCTTTTGCCTGCACCAGAAGGGCCAACAAAGGCAATGGTTTCACCTAGCTTAACACTAAATGAGATATTATCAAGTGCCTTAAACTGTGCGCTTTGGTGCTGAAATGAAACACCTGCAAATGAAAGGGTTTGAATGGCACCTACACTTGTTGGATGGTCCGGTCTCGCTTCCACCTCGCGGCTCATGAGCTTATGAAAGTTTTGAAGTGATGCTTCTGCTTCTCTGTAGCTCAAAATAATACTTCCAATTTCTTGTAGGGGCCCAAAAATAAAAAAGCTATAAAATTGTAATGAAATTAACTCACCCACTGTTAATACGTCTCTATAAATAAGCCACATGAGTGTAAATGTGATTACTTGTCTTAAAAAGTTTACAAGTGTTCCTTGTATAAAACTAAGGGAACGAATACTTTTTACTTTTTTGAGTTCTAACCCTAAAATTTTATACGTATTTGTATTTAATCTTTTTACTTCTTGATCTGTTAGCCCTAAACTTTTTACAAGTTCAATATTACGTAAGCTTTCGGTGGTAGTGCCTGCAAGTGCCGTTGTTTCACCAACAATTGCTTTTTGAATTACTTTTATTTTTTTGCTTAAGAGGTTGGTAACCGCGCCAATTAGAATGGCACCTCCTAAATAAATTGGAACAATTGACCAGTGTAGTCTAGTAGCATAAATAGATACAAATACCACACTCACAATAATTCCAAAGAGTACATTGGTTACATAGCCTATAAACTTTTCGGTGTCGGCTCTAACTTTAGTTAATATGGAAAGTGTTTCGCCACTTCTTTGATCTTCAAAATCTTGATAGGGTAAACGCATGGAGTGTTGAAGTCCATCTGTAAATATTTTAGCACCAAATTTTTGAATCACTACATTAACGGTATAATCCTGAAAAGCCTTTGCTAGTCTACTTACCATGGCAGTACCTACGAGCAAAAAAAGCATGCCCATGATACCTTTTATAAATTCACTTTCACTTCTAAAGCTACCGTCTGGATTGGTTTTGGCATGATTGGCAAACTGATCTATAAGCTTACCAAATATCATGGGATCAAATAACGAAAAGGTTTGGTTAATACCTGCTAGTAATAACGCTAAAAGTACAAGTCCTTTGTAGGGCTTTAAATAAGTGATAAGTAATTTCATAAAATTATATTATTATTCGGCTGCTCTAGCAGCTTCGTTGCAGGTGTCAATAAAGGCTAGCATTTCTGGTCTGCCTGTTTTTAATTCGGCGCTCGTTACAAAATGCCTGGGTAAAAATTGCCAGCTTTCTTTTAAAATAGTAAAAAAGCTTTCTATATTTCTTTTTACAACACCCGGTTTTTCTTTATCAATTTTTGTAAACACAAGTGTAAATACAATCCCCCAACTATCTAATTGACTAATAAATTCAAGATCGTTTTTTTGAGGACCATGCCTACTATCAATGAGTACAAAAACTTGTACTAGATTTTCTCTCTTTTTAAAATAGCCTTCAATCATTTGCTCCCAACGTCTTCTATCTGTTTGGGATCTTTTTGCATATCCGTATCCTGGCAAATCAACAATAAACCATTTGCTTCTTGGTGCTTTTGCCTTTTGTGTACTTTCTATTTCAAAATGATTGATGAGTTGTGTTTTTCCGGGCGTACCAGATGTTTTGGCTAAACTCTTCTGGCCTGTAATCATATTAATTAAAGAAGACTTGCCTACGTTACTACGTCCAATAAAAGCATATTCGGGCCTATCTGGCTTTGGACATTTGTCAAAACTAGGACTCGAAACCAAATAGCTGGCTTTTGTAATTTCCATGCTGCAAGGTAACAAAAAGCCCGCTTAATTGGATAAGCGGGCTAATAAAAGAGTGCAGGTGTGGGCTATTAATTCTTTTTGATCAAGCTATCTATTGGATATGTCGCCTTCATAGAATCAAGTACGGATTGCGCCCAACTTGAAAGAACAGTTCGTTCTTCTTGAGATAATTTCGCCTCACCATGTATGAGGCTATACGACTTAAGTGGCATTTCGCGTTCATTCATCTGTTCAATAACTTCCTCCATTTTATGGTACTGCTTACGTAGTTTGTAATTCGCAAAATCATCTAAATTAAAATGTTTTTTACCATCTACAACATGGTCATTGATCCACCAAGCAAGCGGTTGTACACCAGCATACCATGGGTATTTTGTGTTATTGCTATGACAATCATTACAGGCTTTTACTAAAATGGCATCAATTTCTTTTGAAACCGGGTAAAGGGTTGCAATATTTTTTGAATGGTCGTCCGAACTATTTTTTTCGGATTTAAATGCTTGTAGTACAACTAGTACAACAACAAGTGAAAGACCAATTTTTTAAGTAAACGCATAGTAGGGGTGGTTTTATGAAATTAAAATATTTCCTGTCATTTCTTTTGGTATAGGAAGTTCCATTAATTGTAAAATAGTTGGTGCGATGTCTCCAAGTTTTCCAGCTTTAAGGCTCACTTTTAAATCAGCATCTACCAAAAATAAAGGTACCAAATTTAAAGTATGTGCTGTGTTAGGGCTTCCGTCTTCATTGATCATAAAATCTGCGTTGCCATGATCTGCGGTAACAAGTAGGGTATAACCGTGTGCAAGCCCCGCTGTTACCACTCTTTCTACGCATGCGTCTACGGTTTCAACTGCTTTTATAGCCGCTTCAAAAATACCGGTATGGCCCACCATGTCTGCGTTTGCGTAGTTCAAGCAAATGAAATCTGCAGATTCAGCTTCTATTTCTGGAATCAATAGATCGGTGATGCCAACAGCGCTCATATCTGGTTGTAGATCATAAGTAGCAACTTTAGGCGAAGCCAACATAATTCTATTTTCACCTTCAAATGGTTGTTCTCTGCCACCGCTAAAAAAGAAAGTTACGTGCGGGTATTTTTCGGTTTCGGCAATTCTTATTTGTTTTTTACCATGTGCCGCTAATACTTCTCCAAGTGTATTTTGTAAATTATCATTTTCAAATACTACATGTACGCCTTTAAATGTTTGGTCGTACTGCGTCATGGTGGTATAATGAAGCGCTAATGGCTGCATATTAAATTCAGGAAATGCTTGTTGTGTTAACACTTCTGTAATTTCTCTACAACGGTCTGTTCTAAAATTAAAACAAAATACTGCGTCACCCTCTTTGATAGCAGTAATAGGTTGATTATTGTCATCTACAATAACAGTAGGTAATAAAAATTCGTCTGTTGTATTATTAGCGTATGCGGCTTCTAAAGTTGCAGTAGCGCTAGTGGCTCGGGGCCCCGCACTATGCACTAAACAATCATAGGCAAGCTTAACTCTTTCCCATCTTTTATCGCGGTCCATGGCGTAGTAGCGACCACTAATGGTTGCAATTTTACCAACACTGTTTTGTAGGTGCCTGGAAAGCGTGGTAATAAAACCCAGGCCACTTTTAGGATCGGTATCTCTTCCATCCGTGAAGGCATGAATGTAAACTTCGGTAAGACCGTTTGCTTTACAATAATCGCAAATGGCTGTTAGGTGATTGATGTGTGCATGGACGCCACCATCACTCACAAGTCCCATTAGGTGTAGCGGTTTATTATTTGATTTTGCATAACCAACAGCTTCTAAAAAAGTGGGGTTATTTGCTAGTTCACCAGTTTTAATGGCAACATTGATGCGTTGAAGTTCTTGGTATACGATTCTTCCGGCACCAATATTTAAGTGACCAACTTCTGAATTACCCATTTGACCTTCCGGAAGGCCCACATCTTCGCCACATGTAATTAGTGTGCTATGGGCGTATTTGGTATAAAGGCTATTTACAAAAGGCGTTTTTGATTGCTGAATGGCATCTGACATTTTTTTTGTACCAAGTCCCCATCCATCCATGATTACGAGAATTACTTTGCGTTTCATACTACAAATTTACAACCTTTATTTTTGAGGCAAAACCTCAATTTCAAAGGCTTTAGTCGTATTAATTGCTGCATCTTAGTTATTTTTGGGTGAGTCAATTAAAACTAGACCATGAAAAAGCATTTATTAGGCCTCTTGTTTCCTTTGTTGCTGCTAACCACAGCGTTTGAAGGGCCTTTTCAAGGAGATGCGGATCTGGTTGTTGCCGCTTTAAAATCCGGAAATCCTGCAGAAGTCGCCAAACATTTTGCAGTGGTGGTTGATATAAAATTTTTAGACGCCCCAGAAGATAAAATTGTTGCAAATGAAAAAGCCGCCGAAAAATTGGCTGCTTTTTATAACGAGTATAAGATTAAAGGGTTTGAGCGCACTGCACAAAGAGAAATTGGAAATACCATGTACATGACTGGTAAAATTAGCGGAGCTACTAAAAATTATAACATTACACTCATGCTCATGAAAAAAAATACAGCGCCGTATCATATTGTAACCCTTCGCGTTAACTAATTATCCTTTTATTTTCATGAGTAAAAAAAATAAGTCAGACGTAAGAGGGTTCATTTACAGCACAGATCCTAACTTTAATTTTGAGCCAGCGCAGGATGAAATACTAGAAACTTTGCTACCGGCAAAGCAGCCGCTACGCATTAAGTTAGACTCCAAACATAGAGCTGGTAAGGCTGTTACACTTATTACAGGTTTTATTGGAACTGCTGATGACGTTGAAAAATTAGGCAAACAACTAAAAAACTTTTGTGGTACAGGTGGTTCTGTAAAAGATGCCGAAATTATTGTGCAAGGAGATCAGCGTGATAAAGTGCTTCAGTGGCTTTTAAAAAATAGTTATAGTGCTACCAAAAAAATGTAGCACCCATCTCAATTAATAATCAATTTCTAATTTTAGTTTTTCTTTCAATTCTTTTAGTAACGGGTACTGCTCACTAATGCGTTCAAATTTTTGCTTGCTATTAAGTCGCATATGAATAGGCACATCTTCTTTTTCTGTTGCATCTACTATGATGCTAAATTTTATAGAGCGGTTATTGAATGCTGAAAATATTTGATCAATGAGCATCATACGTTCCTGTTCTACAAATTTTTGAGCTGTTAAACCCGGTACACGTACTGTAAAATGGATATCATTTTCAATTTCTAAAACGGCCATTTTAAAGGTTCCTGAAGCAGAGTGCTTTTGTTGTGCTTCAAGTGTGACGCCATAAGCATCCCAACAAGCCCTTAGCTTTTCTAGCTCTAGCGATTCTGCTTCCTTAACCTCTTCAATGGCATACTGATCGCCATATTTCTCTCTTAAAGTTGATAATAGGTTCTTTTTAGGACCAGCAGGGGCGGCAGCATCAGTGGATGTGGCGCGCATTTTAACTGGCGCAGCATCAACAGGAGCCTGCTCTTGTTTTGCTACTTCTTTTTGTATCGTTAATGTAGCAGTTGCTTTATTTGAAACCGGTGGAGCGGCTATTTGAATGGAGGGTATACTTTTTGTTCTAATGGCTAGTGGTCCATCAATCCGTTTTTTTTTTACAATAGACCCGTTTTCTGATGCAAGTTCAATCGCTTCTTGTAAGAAGTTTAATTTAATGAGCGTTAATTCTACGTGTAATCTTTTGTTACGCGCCATTTTATAATTAATCTCTGCTTCATTTAAAATATTAAGTGCACTTACCAAATAAGACATACCCATCGTAGCAGCCGCACCAGTATATTTATCCTGCATGCCTTCTACAACTTCTAGTAAGGGAGCAGATTTTGGATCTTTACAAACTAAAATATTACGAATGAATTCTGCAAAGCCGTTGAGTACCATATCCCCTTCAAAACCCTTTCTATTGATTTCGTCATAGAGCATCATAGATGCTGCCAAATCCTTGGCCTGCATGCTTTCTAGCAATTTAAAATAGTAATCTTCGTCTAAAATATTTAAGTGCTCAAGGGTATTTTGATAGGTTAAACTACCACCTGTAAAGCTTACAATTTTATCTAGTATACTCAGTGAATCTCGCATGCAGCCCTCACTTTTTTGTGCGATTACTTGAAGTGCTGCACGTTCAGCTTTGATAGATTCTTTACCGGCAATTTCTTCTAGGTGTTCTACGGTATCGTTGTTGGTGATTCTTTTAAAATCAAAAATTTGACAACGACTTAAAATGGTAGGAAGTATTTTATGTTTTTCGGTAGTTGCTAAAATAAAAATAGCATAAGAAGGCGGCTCTTCTAGTGTTTTTAAAAATGCATTAAAGGCACTAGCGCTAAGCATGTGTACCTCATCCACAATATACACTTTGTATTTGCCTGCTTGCGGTGCAAATCTCACTTGTTCCACTAGTGATCTAATATCATCTACGGAGTTGTTACTCGCCGCATCAAGTTCATGGATATTTAATGATGTGCCTGCGTCAAAAGATATGCAGCTATTACAGGTGTTACAAGCTTCACCATCTGGGGTATGGCTTGTACAGTTGATGGTTTTGGCTAAAATTCTGGCACATGTTGTTTTACCAACGCCCCTTGGACCACAAAACAAAAACGCATGTGCGAGTTGGTTGTTTTTAATGGCGTTTTTTAGGGTTGTTGTAATATGCGATTGCCCCACAACGGTATTAAAGTTTTGGGGTCTATACTTACGGGCCGATACAACAAAATGATTTTCCATAACAGGGTTGCAATATAAGCACAACGATAGGGTTACCCTTATCTAAACCCCACCTTTTTTGCACATGGGTATAATTTTAGCCGTATACCATTTCTGGGTGACGTTCAAAGGGCTTGGTGGCGTCAAAAAGGTGCCTAAATGTAACCATTCTGCGGCTTGGCTGAGCACCTAAACTTTTATAAATATTGACCATTTTTGGGTTCCAATCGCCAGCCCATCCCATTTCGTAACGGTCATACCAATCTTTGTCTTTAAAAAGTAAAGAGCATTCTTGAATTAAGAAACTATCAATGCCAAGTGATTGGTATTTAGGAATAATACCAAAAGCAAGTCCAGTAAGTTGTTTGTTTTTTCCAGTTTTAGTCATGTATAACAATCGAAGCTTTTCAAACCAACCAAGTTTTCCATTAAAGTGTTTAAAATATTGGTTCAGGTCTGGAATATTAATGAACATACCAATAGGCTCTGCCTTATAATAGGCGAACCAAATAAGGCGCTCATCCATTATGGGTTTCATGGTTTTAAAAAGCTTAATTACTTCTTCTTTGGTAATTTCTTTTGCCTCGCCATGTTGTGCCCATGCGGCGTTGTAAACGGTTGCAAAGTCTCCAGCATATTTTTCAAGCTCACTTAATTTAACATGCTTGGCCACATAGTCTGGTTTGGCTGCAAAGCGTGCGTGTCTTTCAGGAAATCTTGCTGGTAGGTCTAATTGAATGCTAGTCGCATAATAGTACTGGTTATAATAATTTTGAAAACCATAGTTTGTAAAAAGTGTTTCGTAATACGCTGGGTTATAAGGCATGCCATACATGGGCGGTTTGTCAAAACCTTCTACCATCAGGCCCCACCACTTGTCTCTGTCACCAAAATTAATGGGTCCATCCATGGCTTCCATACCTTTTTGGGTGAGCCAATCTTTAGCGGTGTCAAATAATAAATTAGCTGCCGCTTGATCATTGATACAATCAAAAAATCCAACGCCGCCGGTATTAAAATCAGTCCCTTTATTAATATATTTTGAATTGGTAAATGCAGCGATACGGCCTACTAATTCACCATCGTCTGTTTCTAAAATCCATCTTTTTGCTTCGCCGTATTTAAAGTTTTTATTTTTAGTGGTATCAAAAACATCATTGACCTCGTTGTTAAGGGGTCTGATATAATTGGGATTACCAGCATTGATAATGGCTTGCACTTCTAAAAAATCTTTGGCAGTATCGGCGCTATTAACTTCTATTAAATGCATAGTAATTCTTTACTTCAAAGTTAAGATATGGTTGGTATAATTAGTAGTCTTCTTTTTTAAAAAGTAGTGCTAACATTTTATCATCTAAATCGTAAATGTCTTTTCTAAATTGCAAAGCGCCATTGGCGTCTACCCAGCTTGTAAAATAAGCCATAAAAACAGGGATCGTTTTTTTAAGTGTTACCCATTTTTCTTTTTCTTGATGCATGGCAGTATCAATTTTTATTGGGGTCCAACTAGTATCGGCCCTTAGCAGGTAGCTCGCCATTTTTCTAGCATCTCCGAGCCTAATACAACCATGGCTAAGGCTCCTGTTTTGCCTTGCAAATAAGTGCTTTCCGGGCGTGTCATGTAAATATATATTGTAGGGGTTCGGGAATAAAAATTTAACAAGCCCAAGTGAATTTTGTGCGCCAGGCAATTGTCTGATGGTGGGTACATCACCAGGGGTTGTAATCTCCATATTTTTTTGTGCCAGGTAATTCTTATTTTTTCTTATGCCTGGTAAAATTTCAGCCTTTACAATACTGGGAGGGACATTCCAATAAGGGCTAAAAACAACGTAACGCATTCGGTTGCTAAATATGACGGTGTTATTAGATTCGGATCCAACAATTACTGGCATTTTAAACTGAATTTTACTACTATCAAATACGAGAAGCTGATAGGCTGGAATATTTACAACGATGTAGTTACTATCCATCATGGCAGGCATCCAGCGTAAGCGCTCTAGATTAATGGCAATGGTGTTTGCGTATTGTTTAATGGGCGTTTGAAGGGCTTGTAATACTATTTTATCAATGTGATTTGTTTTAGCAAGTCCCATTCTTTCTTGAAATCTATTGATGGCAATACCTAGTTTATTGCTAAAGAGTGAC
This sequence comes from Bacteroidota bacterium, assembly GCA_041173245.1. GTDB lineage: Bacteria > Bacteroidota > Bacteroidia > Chitinophagales > Chitinophagaceae > Sediminibacterium. Next base: position 32,712 of record JBEDIY010000036.1, read on the forward strand.
GTGGTATCTGTACTTTTAAAATCGCCAAGTAATTGTAATTTCTTTTTAATTTGTCTAATTACAGGCACCATTTCTCCCTTATTAATTTTAGTGTGCTTGGTACTAATGTGTATGCTTGAATCAAGTGATGAAATATTTGAAAGGATTGCGTAATTTTCAAGTAGTTGTTTAAAATTTTGGCTACCAGTGTTAAACCCCATTTTAGTAGTTGGGTTGAGCCAATTTTTTAATTGATTTGCCAGTGTCAATGATTTTTTTGGAATGCGCCAGTTAACTATTGTAGGGTCAATATCACTGGGCATGAGCCATTTGTCTGCGTATTTAAAAAATGAAAGGCTTACCGCTAATTCAATATTTGTTTGCTGTACATTTTGATTAAAACTTTGCAGGGTAAGTAGTTCGATAAAACGACTATCTACCCAGTCCTCCGCCAGCTTGTTTGCGTGCGCAATAAAGTCTTTGGTATGGGGTTTAACCTTTTTTGACTGTATCCATACATATTGGTGTTTGTTGCCTTGGTAAAAAGTTCGAAGTGCACTACTATATTTTTCAGGAACGGTATTTATTGTAATGAACGAATCGAGTGAAGCTTCTGTGATGGTATCTTGTTGTTGTATGCTATAAGTATGACCCCAGCAATTTGTTGCGTGCGTAACGTTTATTATAAAAAAGAAAAAACCATTAATTAAATAACTGCGAATAATTTGATAGATAGCTTGCATGCAGTTTTTTATTGGTGCGGTTAATTTTTATAGATTAAAAGCGCTGCGGCTACCATGCCTGCCGTTTCTGTTCTAAGCCTGGTTTCGCCAAGACTAACAGGTTTATATTTTGCACCTATGGCAAGTGTAATTTCCGACTCAGTAAAATCACCTTCTGGTCCAATTAAAATATTAGTATCGCTGCTATTAGAGATGTCTTTGAGTGCAGTTTTATGGCCTTCTTCACAATGCGCAATGAGCCCCTGAGAAGTAGGATGCTTGTCAATAAACTGTGCCACTGTAATGGGTTCCGATAAAACAGGCAACCATGTTTGTTTACTCTGAATGAGTGCAGCAACAACGACCCCCTGCATGCGTTCTTGTTTAAGGTTAGAACGCTCGCTTCGCTCGCAAATTAACGGGACAATTTTTGTCACGCCCATTTCCGTTGCTTTTTCTAAAAACCATTCAAATCGTCCTGTATTTTTTAAAAGTCCGATAGCAATACAAACATTTTTAGTAGGAGCAGGGGTGTGCACCACCAAATCAATTTTTACGACGGTCATTTTTTTATCAGCCTCTACAATGCTTGCTGTGTAAAGGTTTCCGATACCGTCTGTAAGGTGTAGGCTTTCTCCAGCGCGCATACGGAGCACTTGAATGCAGTGTTTAGAAGTCGCCTCACTTAATTCAAAGTGTGTGTTGCCTTTTAAAAGGCTAGGTTCGTAAAAATAAGGTAGCGCCAACATGTTACTAAAAAATGAGGTGGGTTAAAAAGGTGTTTGGTTGTCAAAGCCTGCATCAAAATCACCCTCATTCATTTTGCTCTCTTTTTGAATAAATAGTTTTGCGTTGTCTTGTCCTGGTGAACCAGCGGTACTTCCTGGCGCTACTGGTTTCCAATTGCTAGATCCAAATCCAGAACCATCTCCATCCCATTCTTCAAACTTTTGGATATCTAGTTTAGCCCTAAGCTTAATGGTATCTAGTTGACCGTTTCTGTGTTTTGCAATTCTTATATGTGTTTCACCATGGGTACTTTCGCCCATGTCGTTACTCATTACTTCGTAGTATTCTGGACGGTAAATAAACATAACCATATCGGCATCTTGTTCAATCGCACCAGATTCACGAAGGTCACTCAACTGCGGCATTTTACTTTCCTTTCTTGTTTCCACCGCACGACTTAATTGTGATAGTGCAACAATTGGAATGTTTAATTCTTTAGCAAGTGCTTTTAAGCTTCGTGAAATATTTGAAATTTCTTGTTCACGGTTATTGTTTCTATCACCACTACCACTCATTAATTGTAGGTAGTCAATAATGATAATACCAACCTTATGTTTGTTTACTAATCGGCGGGCTTTTGCTCTAAATTCAAAAATATTTAATGCCGCTGTATCATCGATGTAAAGTGGCGCACGCTCTAATTTTTTTAAACCTTTTGCGTGTAGTTGTTGGTATTCGTAATCTTCTAGTTTTCCCCTAGAAATTTTTTCCATTTTAATTTCACTCTCCGCACTTAAAATACGTTGCACAAGTTGTGGCGCACTCATCTCTAATGAGAAAAACCCAACAGGGACAGGCTTTGTAGGGTGCAGTGCTGCATTGCGCGCTAGGTTAAGGGCGAAAGCGGTTTTACCCACAGACGGCCTTGCCGCAAGGATAATTAAATCGGTAGGTTGCCATCCGTAGGTGATACGGTCTAGTGTAGGGAATCCAGTTGGCACACCAGAAATATCTTCTGTTTTGGTACGCAGTTCATCAATACGATTGATGGTTTTTGCAAGCACCTGTCCTATTTCCTCGAAATTCTTTTTTAAATAATTGTTGGTGATGTTAAACATTTTTGTTTCACTCTCATCTAGTAAGTCAAAAACGTCGGTGCTGTCTTCGTAGGCATCACCAATAATTTCACCACTAATTCTGATGAGTTCGCGCTGAATAAATTTTTGTAAAATAATTCTTGCGTGTGCGTCAATATTAGCTGCCGATACCACCGAGTTGGTAAGCTTGGTTATTTGATAGGGTCCACCTACAAGGTCTAATTCATTTTTTGATTTTAGGCCCTCTACCACCGTTAAAATGTCAATAGGCACACTATCATTTTGCAGTTGCTGCATTGTTTTAAAAATGAGCTGGTGTGCTTCTACATAAAAACATTCGGGCTTAATAATTTCCGAAACCGTGTCAAACGCACTTTTTTCAAGCATAATGGCACCTAGTACCGCTTCTTCTAATTCTTTGGCTTGAGGGGGCACTTTACCATAGAGCATACTGCTCATGTCTATGGAAGGCTTTCTAGGTTTACGGTTGGTATTGGTAATTTTAACGTCCATTTTTGGGTTGCTTTAGTAAGTTGTTTGCGGCGCCAAGCACCAACAGATTAGAGCGAATATGCACCAAGATTTGCGCTTTTTCAAGTATTTCCTCGCTATTTTTCGTCCACACGGAACTAACCGTTTACGCAGGTTTTTTCTGCGCTATTCACACAATTTACTACTGTTATCCACCAATATCAAAACTTATTCCACCAAAAAAGGACATTATTAACAAAACTTGTGCAAAGAGAATTTTGCTGTGATTGTGTCTTTTGTTCCCATGAAAGCGTAGCATTTACGGCTATAAAAACTTATTTTTGAGCCTCTTAAATATGTAAAAGCAATCATGACCATAAGTTATAACTGGCTATCTGAATATCTTCCTTGGCCCATTGAGCCTGAAAAATTGTCTAAAATTTTAACTTCTATTGGATTAGAGGTTGAAAGTTTAACGTTTTATGAAAATGTAAAAGGAGGACTTGCTGGACTAGTGGTGGGAGAAGTGATTACGGTTACGCAGCACCCGAATGCCGATAAACTAAAAATAACTACAGTACATATTGGTGCCGAAGCGCCACTTCAAATTGTTTGTGGCGCATCAAATGTTGCCGTAGGACAAAAAGTAATTGTAGCAACTATTGGGACTACCATTTATCCAAGCACTGGAGATCCTTTAACAATGCGTGTTGCAAAAATTAGAGGGGAAGAAAGTTTTGGAATGATTTGCGCCGAAGATGAAATTGGACTTGGTACCAGTCATGACGGTATTATGGTGTTGCCACTCGAAACGATTGTTGGAACGCCTGCTGCCACTCTGTTTGAGCCCTATCAAGACTGGGTATATGAAATTGGCTTAACACCTAACCGCATGGACGCGATGAGCCACTTGGGTGTTGCTAAAGATGTGTGTGCTTATCTAACGCACCACGAAAAAGAAGCCAAAACAGTAACGCCATTTACAAATTCTTTTAGCCCAGATCAAAATAATAAAACCATTACTGTTAGCATCGAAAACGAAACTGCATGTAAGCGATATGCAGGTATCGAATTAACAGGTGTTACGGTATCGGATTCTCCCAATTGGTTAAAAAATAGATTAACTGCCATTGGTGTTAGACCCATTAATAATATTGTAGACGTTACCAATTATATTTTACATGAAACGGGTCAACCACTGCATGCTTTTGATGCAGCAGCCATTACTGGCGGGCAAGTCATTGTAAAAAATGTAGCGGCTGGCACATCCTTTACAACCCTTGATACCAAAGAAAGAAAACTCCAAGACACAGATTTATTAATCTGTAATGCCGCAGATCCAATGTGTATTGCAGGCGTGTTTGGCGGCGCTGCTAGTGGCGTTAATTCAGGCACAAGTTCTATATTTTTAGAGAGTGCTTGGTTTCATCCTACAACCATTCGTAAAACATCTTTGCACCATGGACTGCGCACCGACGCTGCTACCAGGTTTGAAAAAGGGGTAGATATTGCATCTACTGTTCAGGTACTAAAAAGGGCCGCATTACTGATTAAAAAAGTAGCTGGCGGATCCATTAGTTCCGATGTTACAGATGTATATCCTACGGTTGCACCTAAAACAGAAGTAGCCGTTAAATACCACTACATTAAAAAATTAAGTGGTAAAAATTACCACCCAGAAGCAGTTAAAAAAATATTGACAGCACTGGGTTTTGAAGTGATCGCGGAAGGTATTGATGAACTCCGTGTAGCCGTTCCTTACAGCAAGCCAGACATAAGTATTCCCGCCGATTTAGTAGAAGAAATCTTACGTATTGACGGACTCGATAATATCGAAATTCCTACCACCATTACCATTAGTCCTGCCATAGAAGTAGCAAGTGCCAAAGAAGTTATCAAAGAAAAAACAGCCAACTTTTTAGTGGGCAAAGGCTTCGTAGAAATTTTTACCAACTCCATTACCAACAGTCAATATTTTACGCCAGCTGTTTTAGAAACGGCGGTTAAAATGATGAATAATTTAAGTGCAGATTTAGACGTGCTTCGTCCTTCTATGCTTGAAACAGGACTTGAAACAATTGCTTACAATTGTAATAGGCGCAATAACAATTTACGTTTATTTGAATTTGGTAAAACCTATGCTACCAGTGGTTCTGGACAATATTCAGAAACCGAGCATTTGTGTATTTATTGGAGCGGGTTAGACACAGAAGCGGGTTGGCGCGTAAAATCTAAAGAGCAGGATGTGCTCATGGCAAAAGGAATCGTACAAGCAGTTGCTTCCCTTACCGGACTAACGTCTATTCAGTGGATCGTGGAGGGTAATGAGTCTGCAACACTTGTTGCCATGGTGGGTGGAACTGCTATTGCAACGCTACTACATGTACCTCAAAATAAATTGCAGCAATTTGATATCAAACAAACTGTTGTTTTTGTAGACATCGATCTAGCGGCACTTGTTGCTTCCGCCGAAAAACAAAAAATTGTATACAAAGAAGTATCTAAGTTTCCAGCTGTGCAACGTGATTTGGCGCTGGTTGTAGACCGTTCTGTAACCTATGCTGCTATTGAGCTTGCTGTAGGCACTGTAAAACTTCCTAAACTAAAAGATACCCGTTTGTTTGACGTTTTTGAAAGTGATAAATTGGGAATCAATAAAAAGTCGATGGCACTTAGTTTTACATTTGTAGACGAAGAAAAAACGATGACAGATACCGAAACTGATAGCATGGTATCAAAATTAATGGGTGCTTTTGAAAAAGAATTAGGTGCCGAAATCAGAAAATAAGCACTTATATTTATACACGTATTTACATGCTTGAATTCGAAACACATATCAAATCTTTACAAGAAAAACTGCAGTTGCTGCTTAAAAACCAGCAACAGTTACTTCGTGAAAATCAGCGTCTCACCGCCGATTTGGAAAAAGCAACAAGTAGTGTGCACCAAAAAGAGGAGATGCTACGAAGCCTTCAGCAACAGCTTGATGGACTCGGGGTTAGTTCTGCAAGTGGATATTCGGATCAGGAAAAAGCAGCCCTTGAAAAGCGCATCAATACCTACCTCAAAGAAATTGACCACTGTTTAACGCTTCTTAAATAAATAGTATGTCTGAACTCATCCCCATCAATATTGTTATTGCAGATCGAAGCTACCGCATCCGAATTGAGCCCGCCGAGGAGGAAATGGTGCGTAAATCGGCCAGCCTTATCAACGATAAAATAGCCGAGTACCGCCAGAATTTGGCCGGTAAAGACACGCAAGACTATGTAGCGATGGTTCTTTTATGGTTTGCAACTGAGCAAAACACCAGCACTATCCACGAATTAAAATGGAAAGAAGCTGCCGAAAAGATAAACTCTCTCGAAAAACTCATTGATAAAGCGCTGATTTAAGTATCTTCGTTCCTATCCGATTACTTATTAAAGTAAATCTTCATGTGTATGCGTGAAAGAATGATTGTGAACAACTTAAAAAAAGCTAAAAATGGACCAGACGATTGTCTCTATAATACTTGCCGCCACCTCACTAGTTGTAGGTACTGTTGCGGGAAGGGTTTTCTTCGCAAAAAATACTAAAAAGCAAATTGAAGAAGCCAACACACAAGCCGCAAACATTTTAAAAGAAGCCGAATCAAGAGCTGAAACTGTTAAAAAGGAAAAGCAATTAGAGGCTAAAGAAAGATTTGTACAACTAAAGTCTGAGCATGAAAGAGAAGTGCTAGAACGCAACCGCAAAGTGGTAGACGTAGAAAACAGACTCAAGCAAAAAGAAATCACCGTTAACCAAAAAGAAGCTTCTCTAGACAAACAAGTCAAAGAAAACGAAGCCATCAAAGAAAACCTGAACAGGCAAATTGATGTGGTAAACGCCAAGCGTACCGAATTAGAAAAACACCAAGAAGAACATATTCGCCGCCTCGAAAAGATTGCCAATTTAACTGCAGATGATGCACGTGAGCAGTTAATCGAAAGCCTTAAAAATGAAGCACAAACCCGTGCCTTATCGATGCAGCAAGACATCATTGAAGATGCCAAGCAAAAAGCAAACAAAGAAGCGCGCAAAATTGTAATTCAAACCATACAACGTACGGCAGCAGAGCAAACCATCGAAAATACAGTCACCGTATTTAACCTCGAAACCGACGAAATCAAAGGTCAAATTATTGGTAGAGAAGGACGTAATATTAGAGCGATCGAAGCTGCAACAGGTGTAGATTTAATTGTAGATGATACGCCTGAAGCCATCATCTTATCTTCTTTCGATCCACTGCGTAGAGAAATTGCCCGTTTAAGTTTACAACGCTTAGTTTCTGATGGTCGTATCCACCCAGCTCGTATTGAAGAGGTGGTAGAAAAAACCCGCAGACAATTAGAAGAGCAGGTAATGGAAATAGGAGAGCGTACCGTTATTGAAATGGGTATCCACGGTCTTCACAAAGAACTGATTCGTATTGTAGGTAAAATGCGTTTTAGATCATCATATGGTCAAAATCTACTCATGCACAGTAGAGAAACTGCCAACTTGTGTGGTATTATGGCTTCGGAGCTAGGCATGAACCCTAAACTTGCTAAAAGAGCCGGTCTTTTACACGATATTGGTAAAGTGCCTGACGAAGAAACAGAGCTAAGCCACGCATTACTTGGTGCTAAACTCGCCGAAAAATATGGTGAGAATCCAGCCGTGGTAAATGCCATTGGAGCCCACCACGATGAAATGGAAATGCAATACGTGATTTCACCTATTATTCAGGCTTGTGACGCCATTTCTGGGGCGCGTCCGGGTGCTCGAAGGGAAATCATGCAACAATACTTACAACGTATTAAAGACCTAGAAAACCTGGCTTTAGCGTACCAAGGCGTAGAAAAGGCCTATGCCATCCAGGCGGGTCGTGAACTTCGCGTAATCGTTGAGGCTGAGAAAGTTACGGATGGGGATAGCGACAAATTGAGCTTCGAAATAGCCCAAAAAATCCAAACCGAAATGACGTATCCGGGTCAAATTAAAGTAACCGTAATTAGAGAGAAAAGGGCAGTTAACGTAGCTAGGTAAAAAAAAACGCAAATCGCTTCCGATTTTCGATTTTTACCCCTACCTTTGCCGTCCGCAAAAATTAAAAGATATGGACGCAGCAGTTCAGTTTGTACACGAACAATTAACCGTAAAAAAGCAATATCCTGCCTTCAAGGCTGGTGATAATGTCACTGTTAACTATAAAATCGTTGAGGGTGGTAAAGAACGTATTCAAAGTTTCCGTGGAGACGTAATCAAGTTACAAGGAACTGGAGCAACTGCTTCATTCACTGTACGTAAGATTTCGGATGGCGTAGGCGTTGAGCGTTTATTTCCTACCTTATCTCCAAATATCGAATCTATCCAATTAAACAAATCTGGTAAGGTTCGTCGTGCTAAACTATACTACCTACGCGAGCGTAGCGGTAAAAGTGCACGTATTAAAGAAAAACGTTTCTAGTAGAACAATACCTTTTTACAAACGGAAGTTAGCATCTAGCTACTTCCGTTTTTTTATGCCCATTATTTAGCCCTTTACATTGTTTTTCCCCTACCTTTATAGTCTTAAATCAAATCATTATGGGCAACTTAGGATTTCAAGAAATATTACTCATTGCAGTAGTTGTACTTGTTTTATTTGGCGGACGAAAAATTCCAGAATTTATGCGTGGCCTTGGTAAAGGTATCCGTGAATTCAACGATGCAAAAAACAACGTGAAAAAAGAATTAGAAGAAGGTATCAAAGAAAAAGATACGCAAGCTTAATTCTATCTCACTTTTTCTGACTAACAAACAAATTTAGCCTTTGTTTCGGTTCACTACAATCAAAGACTATCATAACAATTTACAGAGCGGCCAAACCACAGTAGTGGAGGCCGTTCGTTTTTTTGTGGAAGCAGCTTCAAGCGGTGCTTCTTTAAATGCATGGCTTACCATCTACAAAGACGAAGCTTTAGCAATAGCAAAAAAACTAGACGAACATATTGCGGCCGGACAACCTCTACTACCATTACATGGTGTGATAGTGGGTTTAAAAGATGTGATTGCTTATAAGCAACATCCTTTGTCAGCGGCTTCTAAAATGCTAGAAAATTTCCATTCTATTTTTGATGCGACTGTTGTAGAAAAATTACATCAAGCGGGTGCCATTATTTTAGGTAGACAAAACTGCGACGAGTTTGCCATGGGAAGTAGCAACGAAAACTCGGCGTATGGTCCTGTAAAAAATGGTATTGACCCTAATCGTGTGCCCGGTGGATCATCGGGAGGATCTGCAGTTGCTGTTCAAATGAACCACTGCATGATAAGCCTTGGTTCCGACACAGGGGGATCTGTTAGGCAGCCCGCCGATTTTTGTGGTGTTGTTGGCCTTAAACCTTCTTATGGAAGAATTTCGCGTTATGGACTTATAGCGTACGCATCTTCTTTTGATCAAATTGGCATTTTTGCAAAATCAGTAGGGGATGCCGCGTTAGTGCTTCAAATTATTGCGGGCCCAGATAATTTTGATAGTACCGTTTCAGAACAACCGGTTCCTGCATATAGTTCTGTTATTTATGATCCGTCTTCAAAAAAACGTATCGCTTATTTCAAAGACGCACTCGAACATCCAAGTTTGGATCCTGAAATCAAAGCAGCAATTTATACTTCTATAGATAATTTGCAAAAAGCAGGCTATACGGTAGAAGGGATTTCATTTGATATGCTTGACTTAGTAGTTCCAACTTATTATGTGTTAACCACTGCCGAAGCTTCTAGTAATTTGTCACGCTACGATGGCGTAAAATTTGGACACCACTCTAGTGCTGATAATAAAGATCTTACAGCGCTCTATAAAAATGCAAGGAGTGAAGGTTTTGGTAAAGAAGTAAAACGTAGAATTATGTTGGGCACTTTTGTTTTAAGTGCTGGATATTTTGATGCTTATTTTACAAAGGCACAACAAATCAGAAAATTATTAGTAGACGGTGCATCGCAGATATTTAAAAATTACGACGCTGTAATTTTGCCTACCGTACCAACTACTGCTTTTTTAATTGGCGATCATGCGAAAGATTCAGTAGCTATGTTTTTAGCAGATATTTATACGGTATATGCAAACCTAGTAGGTATTCCTGCTATTTCAATTCCTTTATATAAGCATTCAAATGGATTGCCTTTTGGCCTACAGGTGATGTGTGCGCCATTTGAAGAAGAAACGTTACTCCAACTATCAACGAATATTCAAAAATTACATGAATAAGTTTTTTCGTTTATCGGCATTTAATTTATGCATGTTGATACAGTTTAACGTATCTGCAAATGCTGCTTTGGTAGACACGCTTATTGATGATAAAAAACCTTTCGCAAATTTATTTTTGTACAATAAGGTAGCATCTAATAAATCCTATCAATCACAAATCAATCCGCGCGCTATTTCTTTTGTAGAAGAATACATGAAGAAGCAGGGTAAGTCACTTGAAAAAATGAAAGTATGGGGCAAGCCTTATTTTGATTTGTACGATCAAATTTTAGTCAATTACGGTATTCCAAAAGAAATGAAATACCTGAGTGTTATAGAAAGTCATTTAGGGGCAGGATTAACTTCCCTTGCAGGTGCTGTGGGCCCTTGGCAAATTATGCCAAGTGTTGCTAAGCAATATGGCTTGCAAGTTGGTGGATACTGGGATCAGCGCAACGATTATTTTAAAAGTACCCATGTGGCTGCACGCATTATGAAAAAATTATACCTCGAATTTGGTGATTGGCTGCTTGTTGTAGCCGCCTATAATTGTGGGGATGGATGCGTCAGGTCTGCGATTCGAAGGGCAAAAAGTAAAGACTTCTGGCAGCTTCAATATGCTTTACCCGAAGAAACGCGTAATCATGTTAAAAAATTTATTGCAACCCATTTAATATTTGAAGGCGCAGGTGGGTTTACCACCATGACAGCTGCTGAGGTAGCACAGGCTAAAACGCAAATCAAAAATACGCCGCTTACCCTATCTGCCGCAGAGCTTGCAAGTTCGGCACTAATAGAAGTTTCTGGGAGGTACCACTCACTCGTGGTAGCCAATGAACTACAAATAAATATTCAGCAGTTTAATGCTTGGAACCCCGGTTTTAATCAAGCACTTGCAGCTGGGGAAAAATATGCTATGCGTATTTCTAAAGATAAAGAAGCTATTTTTTTGGCTAAAAAAAATCAATTGCTACTAGCTTCTGTTAGGGCTATTATTGAGGGCGTTAATCAGTAGTGCTGTCAGTAGTGGAGAGTACTTTTTTGATGGCGGAGGCTTTCAATAAACACTCTTCATATTCTTTTTCTGCATCCGAGTAAATGGTGATGCCACCCCCAACCTGGTAATTGGCTTTTCCGCTTTGGCTATTGTAAAAAATACTTCTAATGATTACGTTAAAATCAAAATCACCGCCTGGGTTAATATAACCAACAGTGCCGGAATACAAACCACGCTTTGTAGGTTCTAGTAAGTCAATGGTTTCCATAACACTCTTTTTTGGAGCACCTGTCATACTACCCATTGGAAAAGTGGCTTCTAATATTTCTGAAAAAGAAGTGTTATCATTTATTTTACCGGTAATTGTGGAAATCATTTGGTGCACCTGCGGGTAACTGTAGATGCCAAATAGTTCCGATACCTCAACTGATCCTTGTTCGCAAATTCTACTCAAGTCGTTTCTTACAAGATCTACCACCATTACATTTTCACTTTTATCTTTACTGCTGTTTTGTAGGGTTTCTAATTGAATTTTATCGTCAATTTCGTTTTGGGTATTACGTTTAATGGTCCCTTTAATAGGCTGCGAAATAAGGTGTGGCCCTTTTTTTTGTAAATATCTCTCTGGACTCGCACATAAAAGATAGTCACAATCATTTTTGTAAAAGCAAGCAAAAGGTGTGGGCGATAAAGCCGTTAGTGCTTCATATAGATTTACTGGATGGATATTTTTAAGTACTGCTTCAAATGCTTGACAATAATTTATTTCATAAAAATCGCCACGTCTAATAAGGGCTAAAATTTTATGGATATTGTCTAGGTATGTCTCTTTATTAATTAGCGGGGTTATTGTTGTTGAAGACAATGGTTGAGCTCCGCTTGAAAAATCTAAAGTATGTATTTGATCAAAAATTATTTGTGGGTTGTCGTGGACACTTTCAATAGTAACCTTATTTCCTTTTAGTTCTATTGTAACCGCTGGCGAATACAAATAAGCCAATGGAAAGCCAGTAAGATTTACTTTACTGTTTGACTTTGTAATATTGTGGTATTCATAATTTAAGTGTGCAAAAATCCAAGCCCCCTTGTTCTCTTCAATATAGGCGTCAAGTGCTGTAGGATCTACCTTTTCTAGAGAAATATAGGAGGTAGGATGTACAGCTGCAATGCAATCTATGGCTGTATATGGCGATGTGTAAGTATGGCTATCTAAAAAAGTGCAAACCTCAAACTGGTTGATCCAGTGTAAGATTTGCACTTTAAATAAATTTGGTGTAGCTAATAAAAAAACCTGCTTATTTTTTTTCACGTAAGGTTGTACAGGCGACTAAAAATCATCATCATTGTCATCAAATCCACTGTTCTTTTCGTCAAATAAATCAAATTCATTGAAGTCGTCGTCTAGTTTAAAGTCGTCTTCATCGGAATCGGCCCCTTTCTTTTTGGGTCCTGCAGGCTTTTTTGTTTTACTTTTTGGTAAATCAAATTCTGCAAAGTCTGGATCCCAGCTTTCATCTTCTTCAGATGCATTCCAATCGTCATTTTCTTCTGCTTCATCCAAATCATCATCGTCATCATCGACCGACTTTTTAGATGCGGATTTAGTACTAGATTTTTTCGGCGTTGATGTTTCATCATCATCGTCTTCAAAATCATCATCGTCTTCTTCTAATTGTTTTTTACTTTTAGAAGATGCTTTTGGCGCAACCTTTTTTGTTGCTGCTTTAGGGGCTGAGGACTTTTGATCCTTATCAGATTTCACTGCCATATTTCTAATAAGATTTGTTGCGTAAAATTTCAACGCAAATTCCTTTTATCCAAATAAAATTGCAAAAAAATTTAAAATATTTTTTCTGCTAAATTTTTACTATTTGCTCGCGTCCAGGTCCGTTTGATACATAGGTTACAGGCGCACCAATATAATTATTGATAAAGTCTACGTAGGTATTCATGGTAGCAGGGAGTTCGGAAGCCAGTTTTAATTGGGTGGTATCCATATTCCAGCCTTTAAAGCTTTGTAAAACAGGGTCAATTTGGATATTTGACATCTGGAAAGGCACTTCTTTTGTAGTAGCGCCGTCTATGCCATAAGCAGTACATACCTGCAGCTCTTCAAAGGCGTCTAGAACGTCAGCCTTTGTCATAACTACTTGTGTAACGCCATTTATCATGCAAGCGTATTTTAGGGCTACTAAATCGATCCAGCCGCATCTGCGCGGACGTCCGGTTGTAGCACCAAATTCACTTCCAATTTTTCTAATTTCTTCACCTACGCTGTCGTGTAATTCGGTAGGGAATGGACCACCACCTACTCTAGTGCAATACGCTTTGGTTACACCAAACACTTCATTGATTTGTTTAGGAGAAACACCAAGACCTGTACAAACGCCTGCAGAAATGGTGTTAGAAGAGGTAACAAATGGGAACGTACCAAAATCG
>JBEDIY010000037.1:0-19017 GCA_041173245.1 Bacteroidota bacterium
TTCAATCTAAAAGGATATTGGTCTAGGAGAATTACTGGTGACCACCGATTAGTTTACAAAGTTGATGGGAAGAAAGGTATAGACCAGAAATGTTATATTCTTCAATGTCGATTTCATTACGACAAATAAATATCTTTGGTTATTATGATACATTGGAAAAACAACGAGGCGCCTCAGCCACCCTATATTGCTTCTATTTTTAATTACTACTTGTCTGATAACTTAGATGGATATGCAGCATATGATGATTTGACATTAGAGCTTGCTAAGCAAATGCCCGGTTATTTAGGCTACGAAAGTTTTAAGCACGATGGAAGAGGAGCATTTATAAGTTATTGGAGAGATATGGATGCAGTGCGCGCTTGGGCAACTGAGCCACAACATATTAAGGCAAAAAAGTTAGGTCAGTCTCAATGGTACAAATATTACCACAGTGTAATTGCTGAAGTTAAAACCATGCATGTACATGGAGGATAGGGATTGATTTTTTAACAGGACTGCCGTTTTTCACTTCGTTTAAAACGTCTTCCTAAAAGGTGGGTTTACCCAAACCCTTTCAACTAAATGCTTCGCATTTCGTTGGGTTTTTTAATGCTCGTGTGCTCATTCAAGCAAGCTTGATTCGCAACTCGCATTAAAAAACCCCGTCACTTTCGTGACAGGGTTTGTGCCCTTTGCTGGGATGAGTTCGATTGAAATTGAGGCAGAATTGAATAAATTAATTTATCTGGAAATTAACTAAATCCTTCGTTCTGATTCCGATATCGATACAAATTTTAATTTGAAAATCAAGGACTTATGTTAAATCGGAGGCCCTTTGTTGTTTTTGCATAAGGTTTTCCATCCTTTTTTCTAAAATAGTTGCTATTTTTTTGGTATGTATTAAGAAAAATGTGCTCTATCCTATTACGATTTAACTTGCTAATGCTAATTTGTGGATTTTTACCTTTCAAATGAAAATATTATTTGGGACAAAATGCTTATGGGCGACCGTGATGCATTGGGAAAGCTTATGCATTCTTACTTCAGGCCATTAGCTAATTATGGTCTTCGGTTCACTACAGATAAGGAAGTAATAAAAGATTCAATTCAAGAGCTGTTTATCGTTGTCTGGGAGAGGAGGTCGCATTTAGCAGTAGCTGTTAATGTCAAGTCTTACCTTTTTTCTTCATTTAGGAGGTTATTACTCAGGACTCTCAAGAAAATGCATAAAACGGCTACACTGACACTCGATTCAAGTTATTTAGAAAATTTTGCTCTTATTCTAGGTGTTGATGATAAAATCATCCAAACAGAACATGCTATAAAATTATCTAAACACTTTAATATTCTGATATCAAGCTTGCCGGAAAGGCAAAAAGAGGTGGTTTATTTAAAATTTTTCGAATCATTGAGTCGGGAAGAAATATCTCATATTCTTGAGATTGCTCCTCAAACCGTTTCTAATATTCTTCAAATCGCGCTAGGTAAGTTACGACAAGGAACGCCAGTTTCACTTTGGAAAGCATTATTGATTCCACTTTTTGTTTCATTTATTGAAATATTCATTAAATGATATGGTATGTTATTTATTTTTTTGTCTCTAGAACTTTAATAAGCTTTTATATTATATGCAAATCAATGATCCATACACTCAGTACAGTATTGAAGAGTTCATTTGGGATGAACGATTCAGAAATGATGTATTGAAAGGCGAAGAGCGATTTGCGTATTGGGATAATTGGATGAAATTACATCCATCTAAACAACCTATAGTGGAGAAGGCAAGGTTGATTGTACTATCTATTTATGTTAAAAACGTATATTTTCATGAAGATGAAATTCAGCGAATTGTCAAAGATGTACATATGATGCTGGATTCGGATCATGTTGAAGAAACTACTTTTAGTACAACTTCGACCAAAAGAAATTCCTATAAATACCTATTTATTGCTGCTTCAGTTGTGGTATTATCTTTAATTGGCTGGATCTGGATTGGAAAGGATAAGGCAGTTGATTTTTCTTATAAGCCATCCTACGAAAATTTAATTAGGCAAGTCAATAAAAAATTGATAGAAAGAGAAAATCAAACCAACGCTCCTTTAATTATTACATTCCCAGACGGCTCTAAAGCAATGTTAAGTAAGAACTCAAAAATCAGCTATACTGAAAATTTTACAAGTTCAGAAAAGAGGGAAGTATTTTTAGTTGGAGAGGCTTATTTTGAAGTTACTAAAAATACGCAAAAACCTTTTTTTGTTTATGCAGATGGACTTGTGACAAGAGTGTTGGGTACAAAGTTTAGAGTAAGGTCCTACTCTGTAGACAAAGAAGTAGTTGTTGAGGTAACGTCTGGAAAGGTATCTGTTTTTGCTAACCCTGATTATTTGTCAGGGGATAAAAAGGAGTCAAATCAGCTATCGAGTATTGTTTTAGTTCCCAATCAAAAAATAAGTTATTTAAAATCTGATGCATCCATTATTAAAACATTGGTTAATAATCCAATTGTTTTACTGCCTCTCTCTGAAGGAAAAATGTCATTCGATTTCGATAATACTCCAATTTTCACGGTATTTAAAGTTTTAAAGGAAAATTATGGTATAGATATTGTTTTTGATGAAGAATTACTAAGTCAATGTTCACTAAACGCAAACCTAGAAGGGTATAGTTTGTATGAACAATTAAATGTAGTCTGTAAGGCATTAAATGGCAATTATGAGGTACTGGATGGCAGGGTTATCATTGTTGCAAAAGGTTGTATAAATAAATAATTAAAAGGCTTTTTATGAGAAAATCAATGTTTCCTCTTATATTTTTGTTTTTTGTGCATATATATAGCTTTGCGAATTCGCAAAATGTAGCTGACAAAAAAATAACGATTCAGGTTAGCAATCTTGAATTAAAAAAAGTATTTAGTTTAGTAGAAAAGCAAATTTCGGTTCGATTTGCATACAGTGCTGAAAAGATTCAGTCATCACGAAAAATCACATTAAGTATAGTCGAAAAACCACTTTCAGATTTCTTAGAAAAAGTTTCAAAAGAAATGGGATTTATTTATGAAGTAAGTGGAGGGATAATTATTTTAAAGCAAAATGATAATGTATCATCTTCTGGCATTCTATCCGAAACTAATTTAGTAGTAGCAGGGGCAAAGGATGTTCGGATAATTTACGGTACAATTACTGATGAAAAAGGAGTAGCGCTATCAGGTGTTTCTGTACAAGTAAAGGGTGCCAATATTGGTACAACTTCTGATGTTAATGGAAAATTCTCAATAAAGGTATCTGATAATAATTCGGTCTTGGTTTTTAACTACACTGGATTTGCCGTTCAAGAAATCTTAGTTGGTGTTCAATCTGCAATTGGAATCAAGCTTCTTCCAAGCCTTGATAAGTTAGATGAAGTAGTTGTTGTAGGTTATGGCACACAAAAAAAGGTTACCGTAACAGGGTCAATTGGAACAATTTCAAGTACTGATATATTGCGAGCTCCTGTTTCAAGTGTAGCTAATGCTTTGGCAGGAAGGGCGCCTGGAATTATTACCGTTCAACGCGGTGGAGAGCCTGGAAGAGATATTGCTGATATATTTATTAGAGGTGTTGCTACTTTTGCAGGTGGATCAAGTGCTAGTCCTCTTGTTTTGGTGGATGGTGTTCAAAGGAGCTTGAATGGTATTGATCCTTACACGATAGAATCATTTAATATTTTAAAAGACGCATCTGCTACTGCAGTTTTTGGAGTTAGAGGTGCAAATGGAGTAATTATCATCACAACAAAAACTGGTCAAGTAGGAAAACCACAATTTACTTTTTCTAGTAACATTGCGATGCAAAATCCTATTCGACTTCCCAATGAATTAGATGCAGTTGATTATGCTATTTTGAGAAACGTAGCGGAGGCCAATGATCAAAACAATCCAAATGCAAGACGATTTAGTGATTATGATATTGAAAGATTTAGAAAAGGGGATGATCCAATTTTTCATCCTAACATTCGGTGGATGGATTATATGTTAAAAGATTTAGCTCCTCAGAAACAATATAATTTAAATATAAGTGGGGGTACCCAAGATGCGAAATACTTTGTATCACTTGGTCATTTGAATCAAGATGGCATCTATACAACCGGTGGGCTTTTTCCTGAATTTAGTGCCAATCCAAATTTTAAAAGGTACAATATCAGAAGTAATTTTGATTTTAATATTTCAAAAAATTTCACTTTATTCATTAAGTCTTCAGCGGAAATCCAAAATTCTAATTATTCGAATAGTGCAACGAGTGATATTTTTGGAACTATTTTATCTGCGAATCCTATCATGACACCCGTTTTATATGATGGGAAATTAATCAGAAACATTGACGGTTTAGCTGCCTGGAATATTTCTAATACACCATTATACCAAATGTTATTTAATGGATTTAATGCAAACTATAGTAGCCGCTTAAATATGAATATTGGCGGCAAATATAAATTAGATGCTATAACCAAAGGCTTATCAGTTAGAGCTATGGGGGCTTATGATAGTTATTATTTGCAAGCCGTATCTAGACGAAAGCAAATCCCAATGTGGGATCTAAGGAGAAATCCAAATGCATTAACTTTTCAGGATTCCATTGTCCCAATACCCGTAGTTAATCAGTTTGAGGGTCCTGTAAGTTTTGTTGGTGAAGGTTTTAGTAAGAATAGAAGGATTTATGGTGAAGGTGCCATTGAGTACAATCGAACTTTTGGTAGCCATACTTTTTCTGGATTATTTTTAGGAACTGCGGAGCGATTATATGATGGCGGCAATCAATTACCATTCAATTATCTAGGACTAGTAGGTAGGCTTACATACAATTTTCAGAATAAATATTTTGCTGATGTAAATATTGGCTACAATGGATCGGAAAACTTTGCAGTAGGCAAACAGTTTGGTTTTTTCCCTTCATTTAGTGCGGCATATGTAATATCGCAAGAAAATTTTTTCCCGAAAACTGAAGGTTTTAGCTATTTAAAATTTCGTGGTTCCATTGGAACCGTAGGTAATGATAAAATAGGAGGAAATCGTTTCTTATTCTTGCCATCTTCATTTGCATCTGGAGGCGCTTATTTTTTAGGGTTAGCTAATACTCCAGTTACTGGTTATCGTGAGGCTAGTATAGGAAATCCCGGAGTTACTTGGGAAGTTGCTAGAAAAGTCAATATTGGTGCAGATTTTAGATTCTTGAATGATAAATTAACATTTACTGCAGATTTATTTTCAGAGCGTAGAGAAAAGATTCTTTGGAATTTAAATGTGCCTGTCACTTTTGGCCCCACTAATTTAATATCACCATATAATATCGGAATAGCTGAGAATAAAGGGTTTGAATTAGAATTAGGATATAGGAATACTATTAAGAGCGCAGGTCTAACATATTACGCCAATGGGAATTTCACGTATACTCAAAACAAGATTGTATACATGGATGAAGCCCCTCAACCCTTTTCTGGGTTAGCAATGACCGGAAATAGAATTGGTCAACCAAAAGGTTTGATAGCCGAGGGTATCTACAATACGTTAGATGAAATCAATGATCCCAAAAGACCAAAGTCTACTTGGGAAGGAGCTGGATTAAAGCCAGGTGATATAAAGTATAAAGACGTAAATGGGGATGGTATAATCAATGATAATGATAGGGTAAATATAGGCAACCCTAATATACCTGGAATCATATATGGAGCAACTCTTGGGGCGCAATATAAAGGGTTTGAGCTCTCTGTATTTTTTCAGGGCGCGGGCAATGTTTCAACTTATTTAACAGGGGAGTCTGCATGGCCATTTATAGCAGGTACGAAAACAGCTTTCGAAAACGCAAAAGAAAGTTGGACAGAAGAGCGTTACACGAACGGTAGTCCAATTTCTTTACCGCGATTAACCGCTGCACCTGATGCAAATAGGCACAATTACCGTGTATCCTCTTTTTGGATGCGTGATGCTTCCTATTTACGATTAAAAAATATCGAATTTTCTTATACATTCTCCAATAAGCTATTAGATAAATTATCAATGAAGTCTTTGAGAGTATATGTAAATGGTCAAAATTTAGCAACATGGACTAGTATGCCTTATTTTGATCCAGAAATCCCTAGTTCAAACGGATCAGTTTATCCAATGATGCGCGTTTTTAATTTCGGATTTAATGTTCAGTTTTAAATTATTGAAATATTTCTCCATTACAAAATGTATTATAATGAAATATCTTAGAAAATCAGTTCCTATTTTTACAGTATTTATTTTCTTAATAACCGTATCGTGCAATAAATTTTTAGAGCAGCCAAGCGGAAGTATCATTACTGTAGATTCTGTTTTTACTACTCCTGATGCTGCTCAAAGAGCACTTTGGAATGTATATGCTACTTGTGTTATCAATGGGTTTCCTACTGGAGATGGGGGTTCTGGGTTGAGCGATGCAGGTACTTTTGATGGTATGTTATTAGCAGCTAGTGATGAAGGCGATCAGTTTGGAGCTGGCGGTAGAGCTAATGCATTTAACGCAGGAACATGGGGACCTTCTTTTCAAGATGAATTTTCTTACAATCGAGTAACTATAGGCATGCGTAATGCGTGCATTTACATTGATAATGCAAATAAAGTTCCTTTGAGTAATACAGGATCGATTAATTGGACGGCTCAACTTAGAGATCAAACTATTGCTGAGGCTAAAATATTAAGGGCTTTGATGCATTATGAGGCTATGATTCGTTATGGTGGTATACCAATAATCGACCAAACTCCTGTTGTAAAAATCAACAATGTAAATGGAGTAAATCAAGCTCAAGTAATTCCTTCTGGAGCTAGAAGTAGTTTAAAGGCAACCATAGATTTTATTGTTAAAAGTTGTGATGAAGCAATACCTAGTTTGCCAGATAATTTTCCTGCTACAGATATCGGCAGAATAAATAAAGGTGTAGCACTTTCTTTAAAGGCTGTTACCCTATTATGGGCGGCAAGTCCTCTAGTAAACACAGCCACTCCTCCAGTTACAAGTGCAAATGATAGTCTTATTTGTATGGGTTCAAATGACCCTAATAGATGGACACTTGCAGCAAATGCACATAAAGTTGTTTTGGAATGGGCAATTAGTAATGGATATGCTTTACTTGATGATGGTGCACTTGGTAAAAGTGAAAGTTATAATTATGCTACTGGTGCTGCATTAGATCCAAGAAATAAAGAACTGATTTTTTATGATAAGTCACATGGACAACAAGCAGGAGGTGCAAATGTTGTAAGGTGGGGCTGTCCTATTTATTTTTCTTGGGGGAATACTGTAATGGCTCTTCCTATGAATTTTATTATCAAAACATTTAGAGATATTGATGGTAATGACATTACAATTCCCATCAATGGAACATTTACACAGTTTAAATCAATCATGAAAAAAATGGAACCACGCTTCAATGCAATAGCATGGTGGCCAGGTTCGGCATATACCAATACTGGATTAATGCCTGCTCAAGGTGGTAGCGACACTGCAAAATTTTTGTATAAACAAAAAGGGTTAACAGGAAATACAGTACAAATTGGAGCCGGTACTGCCTTAATTGGAAATGGAATCCCAAATGGCATTCACCAAAAGAAATTTATCAACTTAGTTAATCAGGTAAATGGTACCGCTAATTTTTATTGGCCAATATTTCGATTGGCAGAATTTTATTTGGGTTATGCTGAAGCATTAAATGAAATAAACCCTACTAATCCTGAAATATTTACGGCCCTTAATGTTATTCGAAAAAGAGGCGGGTTGCCCAATTTAGCACCAGGCAATACAACTTATGCATCAATTTTTGGTGACAAAGTGAAAACTAGAGAATATATACAAAGAGAAAGGTCTGTTGAATTATATGGCGAAGAGCATAGATTTTTTGATGTTCGACGTTGGAAAATTGCAGGAAATGATGGGGTGATGAAAGGCACTTTTACACGAATATTTTTATACGAAAATAGCGCTGTATCTTATAAAAATCCTACAGCCGCAATGACACCAGCTCAGCGTCTTGCAAATGACAATTCATTATCTTATCGGATTGAAACTTTTGAATCTCGTGTTTGGGAAGATAAAATGTATTTCTATCCTTTTGCTCAAGGTGAGGTGAATAAAGGTTTTATTATACAAAACCCGGGCTGGTAAACATTAACTAATAAAATGAATCTTATGGCTTTATATAATAATCTGCGTTGGTACTTATTGATTTCTTTTTTTGTAACGGCCTCCTTGAACTCGCTTAATGCGCAACGTTCGATTAATTTGGTAAATGATTCTGTTTTAATCAAAGACAATGATTTTAAAAACACTTTTATAGATCAAATTATTCAAGTTCCATTTGCTAACCGTGTTGAACGTAAATACATTACAAATTCGGTATCATCTGTGAGCGGCGAAAAATTAAAAAAAATCAATACACCGTTCCTTAGTAATACATTATTTGGCCAGTTAAGTGGTCTGCATGTACAACAAGGAGGTGGATCTCCTGGTAATACTGATTTTCCATCTTTATTTGTTAGAGGTAGGCAAACATTTCAAGATAACAGTGTATTGGTTTTAGTAGATGGTTTTGAATCTAATTGGTTCACTTTACTTCCCGATGAAATTGAAAGCGTGACAGTACTTAAAGACGCGGCATCCCTGGCACAGTTTGGTATGGATGGCGCGAATGGCGTTGTAATGATTACAACAAAACGGGGCGTTGAATCAAAAAAAACTAATATCAACTTCAGCTCTCGATTTGGCATTCATTCTGCTCGATATTTACCAAAATTAGTTAACAATGGAGATTATGCTGAACTTTACAATGTAGGAATTGTCAATGACGGCCGATCAATTAGGGATGGTTATTTCAGAAACGATTCAATTGTTAATTTCTTCAAAAATCAACAATATCCTTATTTGTATCCTGATGTTAACTGGTTTGATCAAGTTGTTCGTCCAAATGCATTAAGCCAAGATTATACTTTATCATTTACTGGAGGTAAACAAGATGTAAAATATTTTCTTGCAATGGGGTATGCAGATTATAAAGGTTTATATGCCGGCACAGATAACGGCCGAACAACTAACACTAATTATAATCTTAAACGGTATAATCTAAGAGCCAACTTTGATGTTAATATTACTTCTTTCTTAAGTGCGCAAGCAAATCTTCGTGCCACTATGATGGATAAATATTTTCCTAATACACCTGAAAATACTTTGTGGCGATCTATGTCATTGTTTACTCCTTATGCTGTAAAAACAGAACAAGGAAAATGGGGTGGCGCACAAGGATATGCCGATAATCCTTCTGGTTCTATTTTACAACGTGGATTTCAGTCAATCAATGACCGTACAGTGGATGCAAATGTAAAGTTGATTGGTAATATGGATTTTATTACTAAAGGGCTTAAATTTTTCTGGCAATTAAACTTTAGCAATTTTTTCTTTGATACGTACAACAAAACAAGACCTTTGTACTTTGATGAAGTTACCCCTAGGCCAGATCTTGTTTCAACCCCTGGTGTTATTCCTTACGATATTTTCACAAGAGGAACAGTTGATAATAATTTTACAATTACTCAAGGGAACGGGAATCAGTTTAATAGAACCTCTTTATTAGGCGGAGCTGAATATGAAAATAAATGGAGTAAACATTCTTTATATTCATCTTTAATTTATTTCCAAGAAAAGTTTAATGGAGATGGTTCTGATATGCCATTTGCCAAACAGCGCTTTATGGGAAGAGTAAGTTACAATTTTAATAAACGATATTTTGTCGATCTAAACGTTGCATATAGTGGATCAGAAAATTTCCCTAAAGGTAACAGATTTGGCGTCTTTCCTGCGTTGTCTGCAGGTTGGGTAATGAGTAATGAAAAGTTTATGTCTAATCAGACATTCTTAAGTTTTCTAAAATTAAGAATGTCTGCAGGGTTACTGGGAAATGATAATACAGGTAATGCTGGTAGATTTATTTATAATCAGTATTATAATGGAACAGGTAACTATTTAATTGGTAATAATTTAGGTGTTAATGCTCCTATGTTTAACCAAAGTGCGCTTGCCAATCCAAATGTTACATGGGAAAAAGCTACAAGGTATAATGTTGGGTTTGAATCAGTTATTTTGAAATCATTATCCTTATCAGCAGATTATTTTATTGAAAATCGCACCAATATATTTATTAACCCTAATAGTTATGTTCCTTCTTTAATGGGTGCAACTTTTAGTAGTATCAATAGGGGAGAAACACGGACATCAGGCGCTGAGATTGAAATCATGTATAATCAAAAATTGGGTTCACTTAATTTTTATGCAGGTGGAAATGTATCATTCTCTCAAAATAAAATAATTGATATTGCAGAACCTGCCCCTTCAGACCCTTATTTAGCGGCAAAGGGCAATCCAATCAATCAGCCTTTTGTATTAGAGTTTTTAGGATTCTTTAAAGATCAAGCTGATATTGCTTCAAGCCCAACTCAATTATTTGGATCAGTTATGCCAGGAGATATTAAATACAAGGATCAAAATGGTGACGGTGTAATTGACAATAGAGACAGGAAAGCGTTTGGCTTAACTTCATTACCACAAATATTTTACGGTTTTAATGTAGGCGGTGATTATAAAGGACTTGACTTCAATATAAGTATTCAAGGAGCTGCAAAGAGAACAGTTTCTTTATTGGATAATAATATGATTATTCCGTTCTTAAACGGTGGTGTAAAGCCTACACAATGGGTAAAAGACAATTATTGGACACCTACACGCGGTGATAATGCAAAATTCCCTCGTTTGACAACGATACAAAATGATAATAACTATAGACAGTCAACATTATGGCAACGAAATGGTGCTTTTCTTAGAATCCAGAATATTGAAATCGGTTATACTATTTCTGAAAGAATTACAAAGAAAGCAGGGATGCATTCAATTCGTTTCTTTATTAGCGGTAACAATCTATTTACATTTGATAATATTCATGAAATCGATGTTGATCCTGAGGTTATGAATACTTTTGTTCATCCGCCAATGAAAAGTTTCAATTTTGGTTTTGCACTTAAATTATAATCCCGCTATTTAAAATCGTCATTACTACAATTGATGTTATGAAAAAAAATATATTACTTATTATTGTATCCGCTATTTTCTTTTCTACTGCTTGTACAAAAAATCTTTTAGACACTCAAATACAGCAAAACTTTAGCGAGGATTTATTTTTGAATTCTGGACCTACAAATCTCAAAGCATTTGGTATGGGTGTTTATGACTATCTGCCACAGTTGAATAGATTTGGAGGCAATGCCATATTGGCTGCAGGTTCTGACGAAGCTGATTATGCTCGATTTAATAATATTCAAAGGTTTAATGCTGGCGCTTGGGATCCATTTACAAACCCTGATGATGTTTGGGCTAATTATTATCGTGGTATAAGACATGCAAATTTGTTTTTAGAAAAAACAAATGATTTTAGGAAACTAATTGTTGTTGATACTATCAATAATAGAGCAAATTATATTTTAGATGTTGATGATTTTATTAAACTAAGAGCAGAGGTAAGATTTTTGCGTGCCTATTATTATATGGAGTTAATAAAACGTTATGGTGGTGTTCCGATAGTTAAAAAAGTGCTTAGTCAAAATGAGGCATTTGGCGTAACTAGATCTACTTTTCAACAATGCGTTGACTATATTGTTGAACAATGTGATTCTTCTTACGCAGATTTAACCAATCATTATATCAATTATGGCATACCCTCCGGACAAAGTATTGGAAGAGGTGATGCTGGCACTGATAATAATCGATTAGGTAGAGTAGAAAAGCCTGCAGCAGTTGCGCTAAAATTGCGTGCATTGCTATTTGCAGCTAGCCCACTTAATAATCCTACAGGAAATGCATCACTTTGGCAAAAAGCTGCTGAAGCAGCCCAACAGCTATTTACAGATCCAAATTGTGCACATGTCAATTTTTTAAATTCATCCTATAAGGATTTATTTATGTCTCAAAATACCACCAATAATTTAACTCCACGTAAGGGAGCCAATTCTGGTATTATTTTATCTAGGCCATTTCAATTGAACTCTAACACTTTTGAAAGAGCAAATTACCCGGTTGGGATGGTGAATGGAGGTGAAGGTGCGACCTGTCCATCACAAAACCTTGTTGATGCATTTGAGATGCGTACAACTGGTTTACCCATTTCTGATGTTGGTTCTGGATATGATTCAAATAATCCATATGCAAACAGAGATCAGCGTCTAGGTTGGATTGTTGTTTTAAATGGATCCTCAATGGGTTTGAACAATAATAATACTGCTAGAATAGTTGAATCGTATACTGGCGGATCAGATGCAATAGGGTCTAAGGAAGGAGCTACTACAACAGGTTACTATTTAAGAAAATTTTGCGTTGAAAATTATAATCTTTCTTTAGCTGGTACAAGAGCAAAATCTTGGGTATTGATGCGATTTGCTGAAGTTCTGCTAAATTATGCTGAAGCTGCCAATGAGTCTTTTGGTCCTGATGCAAAGCCTGTATTAGGTGGAGCTGCAGCTGCTAGGTCTGCTAGAGAGGCTATTAATTTAGTTAGAGTTAGAGCTGGACAGCCTGCTATCAATGCTGGAATAACTCAGGCCCAGTTAAGGGAAAGGATTCGCAATGAAAGAAGGGTGGAACTTGCCTTTGAGGAACATCGATTTTTTGATGTTCGTAGATGGAAAATTGCAGAACAAACTGAAAATATTCCACTTGCTGGAATGCGGGTAAATGCTACAGGCCCTACTACATTTTCTTATCAAAGGTTTACAGTTGAGCCTAGGGTATTTAGTTCTAAAATGTACTTATATCCAATTCCATTTTCTGAAATTGCAAAAAGTAACGGTTTGATTACACAAAATCCTGGGTGGTAAAAATTACAGCATGAGATATGTTTTATGGAGTTTAATATTAATTATTATTAGTATAAGTTCATGTAAAAAAAAGGAAATAACACCAACTCCTCCAGTGGTAACAAATCCAATTACGCCTCCTACAACAGTTGGTGGTATTTTTAGTTCAACTGCTAAAATTCCTGTTAGCCCTAGTACTATCAGTGATTGTTTTACTGGGATGAAAATGAAAGATATTCACCCTAGGCTACTATTTTCGTCATCTGAAATTGAACAAATTAAAATTTTGATTCAGTCGGACGCCTTTGCAAAAGCCACTTATGATAATATCATTTCTCGAGCAAATAGTTTATTGACTTCACCAATATTAGGTTATGGATTAGATGGTGCAGGCTTAAGAATTACTAATATTCATACATTTTCTAACAATCAGCTTCCATATTTAGTTTTAGCTTATCAGTTCACAAAAGATAGTCGTTATGCTGCTAGGTGCTGGCAGCAATTAGATGCAATGTGTTCTTGGCCTGATTGGGGTGCAAATAGACATTTTTTGGATGCTGGTATTGCAAGCAAAGGGGCAGGTATGGCCTTAGATGGCTTATTTGATTATTTAACCTCAGCTCAAAGACTAAGATTATACACAGCCATTAAAAATTTTGTTTTACAGCCCGGTAAAACTCAAATAGAAACAAATACAGGTGTTTGGAAATGGTATTTGTCTAACGATAATTGGAATGGCATTTGTCACGGAGGAATGATTATGGGTGCTCTTGCTGGATATGAATATGATTCAACTTTCAACGCTAATGTAATTGCTCAATGTGCCAATGGAATCAATAAATATATGCAATCACTTGAACCGGATGGGGCAAGTGAAGAGGGAATGTCATATTGGAGTTATGGTTTAATGAATACCTTTTTGGCTTTTGAGAGTTTAAAAAGATGTTTAAGTACAACTTATGGTTTAGCAGAAAATCCAGGATTTATTAAAACAGGTTGGTTTCCTTATTATATGTCTGGCCCTGTAGGGACAGCTTCCATTGGAGACGATTATTTATATGTAGGAAAATCCAATAAATTTTTATCATACTTCTGGTTTTCAAAATATTTTAAAAATTCTGGGTTAGCAAAATCTCATTTTGATGCTTGCATGTCAGTGAATGCATTAGATGCTGAAAAAATGAATGGATGGACGGATTTGCTTTTTTATGATAAATCACTTGTTTCACAGGGCAGTTCATCTAGTTTGCCCTTATCGGGCTACTTAAAAGGAATTGATTACATGTATCTGTTAGAAAATACTAGTAGTGACAATTCTTTATATGTAGGAATGCATGGCGGTGATAATAGCGCTAGCCATGGTCATTTGGATGCAGGAAGTTTTTATGTGCAAGCGCTTGGGGAAACATGGGCGCAGGGAAATCTTGGGCTAGAATCGCCATATCCACAAGACTATTTTAATATCACTTCTCCTTTGTATACAGCTGCACCAACAAACTTAGCAGTTAGTAGTGGCAGGTTTTACTATTATCGAGTTAGGTCAGAAGGAAAAAATTGTCTTGTTTTTAATCCTGATGCTAGACCAGATCAAAATCCTTCTGGTGCAGTTAATGTTATAGGAAGTGCTAACGATAATGTAGGTGGTTTTTACATAGCAGATTTACAAAAATGCTATAGTAAGGATGTTTCATTATATCGACGTGGGATTAAATTAAATAGGAATACCGGTATAGTAAGTGTTCAAGATGAATTTATTCCGTCAATTGATAATTCAACTGTGTATTGGATTATGCATAGTCCGGCAACAGATGGGCTAGTGATAAGTAATGATGGCAAAATTGCCACCATGATTAAAAATGGTAAAACTTATTATGCTGTAATTAAATCTCCTTCAAATGCTGTATTTGAAAAAGTAGATAGATCTACCAGTCAGGTTAATTATTTATCAGAAACAGCTTCGATTTTTTCCAACATGATGTCGGGGAAAAATTCTATCAATCAATGGTATGGTAAACTTCAAATAAAATTAACTGGTTTAGTCAAAGCCGCTCCTGTAACTATAAGAGTTGATTTTGTTAAAAATAATTTAGCAGTAACGCCACCCTTAGTTAACTTAACATCTTGGTCAACCATTAACTAATTGTAATAATTTATTTAATAAATGATCATGCAAAAGATTGGTACTTTATTTGTTACACTCTTTTTTATATTAAGTGCTTATTCGCAACAAAGTGAGCTTCCTTATTGGAATCGAAATACACAATTGATTCCATGGCGTCTAGTGCCCAGTATTTCAAATTGTATCCATATTGATTTAGATAAAGACGGCAATCCGGATATCTTAAAGGCATTTTTAAATGATTCCATTCCAATTTTATGGATTGATGATGATGATGACATGAAATGGGAAGATAAGGAAGGCGATACTGACAATGATTGCTTGCTTATTGATAAAAATAAGGACGGTGTTTTTGCTGGCCCCTTTGACTTTAGTATCGATTGGATTGATGAAGATCATGATGGTAAAGCAGATATTCAATTAATTGTAAATAATGCAGGAACAAAAGTTAGAAATTATTTTGATTGGGGTGCTGATTTTATGTATGTGTTGGATGTAGACAAAGACCAGATAATGCATTATGTAGATTGGAATAAAATCATGATGCGGGCATGGGAGCATTACGGCCACGCTAACTTTTACAAAGATTATAGTGGCAATTCTACCTTTCTAAAAATGCATGCTTCTAGTTTTCGTATTAGTGATCTTAGATTTAATTGGGAGAATCCATTTATTTTTTATGATACAGACAAGGATGGGTTAACAGAATGGGCCATACGTTTAGTTGATACTCCTGTTTTTAGAGATAGTGCCAATAATAAAAAAAATGGTTTCAATTTAATTGATTCTAGTTTGGATGTTCAGTTCACAAAAAAAATAGATTATGCTGCAGTTACTTGGGACTTGGATAATGATAATAGTGCAGGTAATGAATTTGATTTTGATATGAGTTTGCTGTTTAAAGGAAAAGGATTTTCTTATGAAGACCAGGGCCATCAATTCAAAGGATTGAGAGGTCTTGCAGCTGCAAATAGTTTTATGTACGATAGCCGTTGGCGCAATATTGATACACTTTTTTATCCGGATAGAGACACTGCGTATCAAATGATCTTTAAAAAAGGCGATTGGCAGCAATGCCGCTTGGTATTTGATGAAGATGATGATTGCAACAGATGGGAAAGGGTTGAATTTTATGATCCACTCGATTTTTGGAAAACAGGGATAGAAGGTGGAGGCCTTGATAATAATGGACAGTCAGACGCAGTAGGGGACAGGGGTGAGTTTGATATGGATAATTCGGGGAAAGGAAAATTGTATATAGGTGCTTTTGACGGACGTATTCATTTATATGGAGCGGAATGGGGCGGATGGCGAATTGATCAAACCGCATTTTCCTACCAGGGTTTTGGAGGCTTTTATGAAAAATGGAATCGTAAAAGATTGCAATTAATGCCAGAAAAATTTGCGAGTGTAAAATATGAAGACAGTGATGGAAATGGGTTTATAGATCAAATACTCTATGACCTAGATGGTGATCATTTATTTGAAGATTCAGTATCACTTATAAAATTAAAAATACCTGATCAAAGTAAAATTATAGAAAGCTCAAATATGAATTATGGAAGTTTTTCTTCTCTTTTTAGAGATATAACTGAGAAAAACTGGAGTAGGGCATTGTTGGCGATTGAGGTAGCGGAAAAGTATAAAATAAACACTACATGGTATTCATTTTATAAACAACCTCATTCATTGCATGAAAAATACGATTATTCATTTTGGTTAAACTATTACATTTATCAAGATATTAGATACCAAGCTAGAATTAGCAATGATTTTAAATTATTAGAAATAGTTGATAAAGCTTATTACTCGGGTGATTGGGGTAGGTTAATCGATTATTAAATCAATTTTTTATGATAAATACACTATTTAAGTATATTTTAAATATTGGTTTTCTTTTTTTTGCGAATGATAGTTTAGCCCAAAATTCCAATTTCACTCCAGTAACTGCTAAAATGATCCAGGAGCGTTTGAGTGTTTCTGAAGTAGTGAATATTCATCCTCGTTTATTTTTTTCACAAGATGATATTCATAGAATAAGAAAATTAAACGAACAAGGCGATACACTTATTCATATTGGATATTTACAAAATCAAATTGAAGCAAGTAAAATATTAAAAGAACCATTACTTAGTTATTATTTAGATGAAGCAAAATTAAGAGTACCCTCTATACATAAATTTGCTGTCCAGTTGCCTCATTTGGTTATGATGTACCAATTAACTGGTGATACATCATTTGCCCGTCGAATCGTCAACCAATTCAAAAAATTAAATGATTTTCCTGATTGGGGTGCAAATAGACATTTTTTAGATGCAGGAATTGGGGGATTTGATTTTGCTCTAGCATATGATGCATTATATGCGTTTCTAACTGCCGAAGAAAAAAAAATGATGAGAAGTGCCGTTTTAAAGAACGTGCTAATTCCAGGAAAAGAACAACTGCAAAAGAAAATCTGGTGGTCTACTGCGAATCATAATTGGAATGGGATATGTAATGGGGGAATTATCATGGCTGCTTTATCTATGTATGAAGAAGATCCAAAGGAAATGAGTGAAATTATTGCTTTAGCAATTAATGCGCTGCCGAAATATATTCAATCATTTGATCCTGATGGCCAGAGTGATGAAGGTTTAATGTATTGGGGGTATGGGTTAATGTACACAACAATTGCAATGGAAAGTATGCAGAGGGTTTTAGGTACTTCATTTGGGTTAGATCAGTTTACAGGATTTAAGAAAACAGGCTGGTTTCCTGCATTTGTATCAGGACCGGTTAGTAGTTTAAATATTGGCGATGATCCAATAAAAAATGGGAAAAGTCGCACTTTTTTCTGGTTTGCTAAAAACAATAATGATACTGCTTTAGCAAAAATGCAATATGATTTATGTAAAGAAACAAATGAAATGAATTGGATGGACATGTTATATTATAATCCTAAAATGGTTACATCTAATTTAAAGAATAATATTCCATTAGAGAATCACATACATGGTATAGAACTTATGTCTTTGAGAAGTGGTTGGGACAATAATGCTTCATTTATTTCATTGCATGGTGGATATAATAATGCCAATCATGGGCATTTAGATGCAGGAAGCTTTGATTTGCAAGCTAACGGTGAAATTTGGGCTTATGGCAATCTTGGCCGAGACGAATATACATATCCAGGGTATTTTTCTAAAACAACATTGCCATCTTATGTAGATACAAATTTGACTCAATCTGATGCAGGTAGGTGGCATTTTTATCGTTTAAGGGCGGAAGGGAAAAATTGTTTAGTTTTCAATCCAACTGTAAGGCCGGATCAGAACGAGATGGGTATTGCTACTTTGTTAAATAAGAATATTGGAATTAACGAAAGTTCTTTTACAATTGATTTAACTAATTGTTATACTCGAGATGTTTCTTCTTATACCAGGAAAATTCTTTTAAATAAATCTACAACTGCTATGACTGTTAAAGATGAGTTTGTTTCTAAAGATACTTCTATAGTTTGGTGGGGTATGCATACCAAGGCAGATATTACTATTCGGCCTGAATCAAATTCTGCTTTGCTGCAGCAGAATGGAAAAAAAATGCTTGTTACCATTAAAAGTCCATCTAATGCGGTGTTTCAAGTTTTAGATGCATCCTATTTGCCAGATGAGTTATTCCCTTTTACTAGAAATTCACTAAACGTAGGGTTTAAAAAATTAGCTATTCATTTGCCAAAAGTATTATTTGAAAAAATTGAAGTTATTTTCCAACCTCAATAATCATAATTTATTTATTAAAATGTGTAAAATCAAAACAGTAAATAATTATTTCAAAAAGTTATTTTTAAGTACATATTTTTTCATTTGCTTTTCAGGTATTTCTCTAAATGCCCAACTTAAAGTAGCGGGTATTTTTGGTGATAATGCTATTTTGCAGAGAAATATTGCTATTCCGGTTTGGGGAAGTGCAACCCCTAATTCTAAAATAGCTATTTATATTGGTGTAAATCGGGTACAAGTAATATCTGATAGTGTAGGCAAATGGAAGGCCTATTTAC
>JBEDIY010000038.1:0-4077 GCA_041173245.1 Bacteroidota bacterium
ATGCTCGATTAATTCTATCTTCTGAAGTAGCTTGGAACGCGAATGATTTATTCTTTTCAGGAACAGTCAAAACAATATCATAGGTCTCAGAAACAGCAATGATCAATCGGTCTACTTCAACGGGCTCAACATCATTTCCATCATTAGCCACTACTTGAAATTTGCCTCCACCGTAGTTTAACCAAAAATAAGTTGATGCCCCTCCATTAGATATTCTCAATCTTACTTTATCCCCCGCCTTGAATTGCGATAATTGACCATCCTGGTTTCCATTCAATAAGAACTTATCATAATACACGTCACTCACATCCATTGCCAACATACGCTTAAATTCATTTTTCACTTTAGTAGTAAAATGACCTTCTTTTATGGCTTCTGCATAACTTTGAGTAGTTCCCTTTTTAATCGCAAACCAGTCTGTCGCATTATGCAACATTCGGTGGATATTATTCGGATTGTAATCCGTCCACTCACTAATTACCACTGGTATAGTAGGTAAGTCATCTATACCTTTTCTAAAAGTAAGATCATCGTTTCTCTTGTTCAATATCATTGAACCATACATCCCAATTTGCTCTTGCAAACCAGAATGACTATGATACCAATGTGTCCCATTTTGTACAATAGGGAAACGATATACATGTGTGGTACCAGGTTCGATTGGCATTTGTGTTAAATAAGGAACGCCATCTTCTTTGTTAGGCAAAATAAGACCATGCCAATGTAAAGAAGTAGCTTCCTTCAACTCATTGTATACGTGAATTTCTGCTGTATCACCTTGTGTAAAAGTCATTGTTGGCATGGGTATTTGTCCATTGACAGCAATTGCTCTTTTGATTTTCCCTGTAAAGTTTACCAAAGTATCTCTTACATGTAAATCATATCTAACCACCTTTTGAGCATAAAGAGTAACAGATGAACAAAACAAACTAGTTACAACAAGGTAAATAGATAATTTATTTAATTTCATTTTCACTTTGTTATTGTATGGTCTCAACTACTTTGCCACAGGTAAGCATTTGATTACCATAATATGGATTCTTAATCTTGTTTTCTAAACTTAACCAATTAGCCCCTTTACCTTTATTTGCCATTGGACAAAATTGATAGTAAATAGGTGTTTCAGATTTAGAGACTTTTATTACAGCATATAGGTTTTTAGATAAACTCATAAAGTAGTCTCTTTGACCTGCGATCTCTTTTGTTTCACTAATATGTTCAGCAGCTTCCTTTAACTCATTAACCACTTTCATCCATTGAGAATGGGTTTCTGTGTTAAGTTCAGTCATGTTTACTTCTTGAATGCTAGTTAAAAGTATATTTGAAGCACTTGACGAACTGGCGCCATCGCTTTTCACAAGCGCATCTTTGAGTTGGATATAAGCATCTAAAACCTTTTTGATATTGGTATTTGATTGAGCGTTTGCAATAGTTGCAAATAATATAATGGCAGTAGCCATCAATAATTTTATTGATTTCATAATTTATTTTTTATTTTATTAAAAAGAAGAATGTTCAAGTGAATAACTTGAATTTAAATTGTTATTGATCAAACAATTTTAGGAGGCTGCCAAATTGAAATATAAACATCATTATAAAATGATGGTTTCAATATAGGGTATAACTTATTTGTATAGAATTCAGTAGAAGAGGTTAAATCTGATTCTGTTAATTTTAGCAAAGTTTGCATACTATATGCAGGACACTCGCACTTGTGGTCTTCACATTTTTTACTACAATCATGCTCTTTTTTTGAATTATCCTGTTTTTTGCAGCAACTTTCTATTTTATTATTTTCAGCACTACTGTGATTTGATGGAGCAGACGCTATTTTCCCATTGCTCTTTTTACAAGCAAAAGTTTCGTTGGAATTGACTAAGCATCCAAAAAACAAAATAGTAAATATAATAGTGACTCTGCTCATAGAAATAATAACAAAATTAGTGATAAATGGTTGTATTTCTTCAATTTTATACTGGTTGTTTAATAACCTAAGAACCTTCCTAGCTTTCATATTAAACAAAGAAATCAAATTTTGCTGACTTTTAGGAAAAAAGGGGGATGGGTGGGATAGCATTGCTGGAACCTTATTGGTATACTTTCTATCGTTTCCATTTGGCACTGATGAAAAATAATACAAAACCACTTAAGGCAGTAATCAATCCAAAAATAGAAAAAATACGCAGCAGTGTATTTCCAAAATTATCACGACCCTCGTAATCCATGGTGTGCATCATCCAAAGAAAATCAAAAATTCTCCATTTATTATTTCTAAATTTTTGAACAGTGCCTAACTCACATGCTACATAAACGGTCGTATTTGTTGGATGATCAAAAGTTATTGCATACGCTGGCAGATGATTTTCTCGGTATTCATGGTGTTTATTTGTTTCAGTCAGGTACTCAATAGATTTAACTTTGGGTTCACCCGTAAACCTTAATATAGCCATTTTAGTTGCTTCTTCTTCTGACAAAGGACCACGAAGTTTCCCAGTTTTCGCATTTACAAGTTGGTATATTACCTGCATAGTATGTTTTTCATTAGCCTGATTGTGAGCAGCACTTAAAAAACTTACTTGATAGATGGGATTTCCTAATATTTCAATTAATTGAATCGATATGATTGAATCAATTTTACTATTTTTCTTAATAGTATCTAGTGCTATAGTTGGTGAAACTAGAGCAGTGTTAATTGAAAGTAATGGAGCATTATTTTTTTGAAAATCGCCGTGTACCTCATCAATATTACTCCAACTGAAATATAGACCACTTATAGTCCACATAAGGAACTGAATGCCGAGTAATAGACCGAGCCAGCGATGTGTTTTTCGGATGTAGAAATGTTTACTTTTTATCATTGGTATTTTTCGTTGTTTAAAAATAAGGTTTTTCCTTTTCTCATGTAAGCAAACTTAATATTAAACTAATGGTACCTTTACCCACCTGTATATTGAACGATTAGTTTATACTATATTAATTCATAAAATTATCATCACTGAACAAAGCCACAAGTCAAAAACCTCAAGCAAAACCTCAGGTAGCAAAGGAGCCACGATTTAACGTAAGTACTTGATTTTCATGTAGCGAGAACGGGATTTTGTTTGAAAAAATAATACAAAGCCACTTAATGCCGTAATCAATCCAAAAAGAGAAAAAATTAGAAAACAATTACTTTTAAAAAATAACTATTTTTAAACAACGAAACGCTCTACAACCAAAAGTCTGCATTACTTTGACGACAACCAATTATTGATAGCCAGATTGAATCATTATTTGCAAAACACCAAATGAAATTATATTCTAAATCTAAACTACGAAGTATGAAACATGTTCTACTCATTTTTACAGCACTATTCATTGCCTTCACCGCTTCAGCTCAAAACGACAAAGAAGCAGTAGTAAAGGTTCTCAATACTTACAAAAGCAAAATAGAAAAGCTTGACACCACGGGCGTTGCATCTCTTTTCTTACCAGGTGCAAGAGTGTTTGAAGGGGGTAAGGACGAAGGTGGGATCAAAGGGTATTTAGACCACCATCTTGCTCCTGAGCTCAAAAATTTTAAATCATTTACTTATTCCGATTATGAACTGGATGTAAAATTGAATGGCAATTACGCTTATACAATAGAAACCTATATATACACTATTGTACTTGAAAAAGATGCTAGCGAAATCAAGAGCAGGGGTGTGGCTACTTCCGTTTTAAGAAAAATAAAGAATGAATGGAAAATAGAGATGACACACGGCTCTTATAGAAAAATAAATGCTGTTACTATACAAAAAAAGTAATATTTGATAGAATAGAATAACCTGTTAGCGGAAACGGTTATTATATCATGAGCCTAAGGTCACGAGTCTTAACAGCTGTAGAAATATCAGCTTTAAAGGTTCGTGTTTTCGGTAAGAAATGACAAAAACCTCACGCAAAACCTCACGCAAACCTCACGCAGAAACAGAAAAGGACCCACGATTTAACGTAAGTCCTTGATTTTCATGTAGCGAGAACGAGATATTTGGGAGTGGTATTTTCATAACACATAGGTGAAAGGAGACGAAGGGGATCCTAAATTTTTTACCT
>JBEDIY010000039.1:0-13959 GCA_041173245.1 Bacteroidota bacterium
TTTAAGATACTCATTTCGTATTTTCAACCCCTATGGCAAAAGCTAAGAAACCCAAACACATCGCTGTCGCAGGTAATATCGGCGCAGGTAAAACAACACTTACAGAAATGCTAAGTAAGCATTACCGCTGGATTCCTCAATTTGAAGACGTAGACCACAATCCATACCTGATGGATTTCTATGAAGACATGCCTAGATGGAGTTTTAATTTACAAGTGTACTTTTTAAATGGTAGACTCAACCAATTATTAGAAATTGCTAGAGGAACAGAAACCATTATTCAGGATAGAACCATTTACGAAGACGCCAATATTTTTGCGCCCAACTTACACGAAATGGGACTTATGAGTAAGCGCGACTTTGATAACTATTATGCTTTTTTTACCACGCTTAAAACCATGGTACAACCTCCGGATTTACTCATTTATTTAAAAGCTTCTGTTCCAACCCTCGTATCACAAATACAAAAAAGAGGAAGAGAATATGAAGAAAATATTAGACTCGATTATTTAAAGCGCCTCAACGAATATTACAATAAATGGATTGATGGATATCAGGAAGGTCCATTACTCGTTATAGATTGTGATAAAAATAAATTTGGCGAAAACGAAGCTGACCTTGGTGATATCATTGGCAAAGTTGATAGCACTTTATTTGGCCTCTTCTAATTTTTCTTTCTAAATACTTTACGAATGGCAAGCGAAAACGGTCTCGTAACTGCTTCTATTGTAGAACAGTTCAAGCAAATTATTGGAAATGATTTTGTAGTAACAGATGAAGAAAGCCTACACCGTTATGGCAAAGACGAAACCGAAAATTTATTGTATTTACCAGCGGTTGTTGTAAAGCCAAAAACAGCACTCGAGATTGCAGCCATTATTAAAATTTGTAACGAACATTTATTACCCATCACACCAAGAGGTGCAGGTACTGGACTAACCGGTGGCGCACTCCCACATTTAGGTGGTGTTTTATTATCTACCGAAAGACTCAATCAAATACTTGACATAGACGAACGCAATTTACAATTGACCACCGAGCCAGGTGTGATTACTGAAGTATTGCAAAATGCCGTCAAAGAAAAAGGACTTTTTTATCCGCCCGATCCTGCTAGTAAAGGGAGTTGTTTTATTGGTGGTAATATTTCCGAAAATAGTGGTGGCCCCAAGGCTGTTAAATATGGTGTTGTAAAAGATTATGTGTTAAACTTAGAAGTCGTATTGGCTACTGGTGAAATCATTTGGACGGGATCTAACGTATTAAAAAATGCTACCGGATATAACCTTACCCAATTAATTGTTGGTAGCGAAGGAACGCTTGGTATTGTAACTAAAATTGTGCTTCGTTTAATTCCGCATCCAAAATTTGATTTATTAATGCTAGCTCCATTTAATAGCCTTGAAAAAGCGAGCGAAGCAGTGAGTGCGATTTTTAGAGCAGGTATAACACCAAGCGCTATGGAGCTCATGGAAATAGACGCCATAACACTTGCCACTAAAATGTTAGATAGCTCAGCCATACAATTAACAGATGGCCTAGCAGCACATTTAATTATAGAAGTAGACGGCAATAACCTAGATGTTTTAATGAATGAAATGGAAGCCATTTCAGAAGTATTAAACAACTTCGAAGTAGGTGAAATATATTTTGCAGAAGATGCAGAGCAAAAAAATGAACTTTGGAAAATTCGCAGAAAAGCAAATGAAGCTTCTGTTATGGCAGGCTACACCATCGAAGAAGATGCTGTTGTACCAAGGGCAGAGTTGCCAAAATTAATTAAAGGCGTTAAAGAAATTGCTGCTAATAATGGATTTAAAGTGGTTTGTTATGGACATGCTGGTGATGGTAATTTGCATATTCGCATCAACCACCCTACTATTAAAAACAGTTACAACAATCCTGAAATGACAAAGGCGCTAATGCCACTGTTTGAACTTATTGCAAGTTTAGGCGGAACCATTAGTGGCGAACACGGCGTAGGACTGATTCAAAAGCCTTTTTTGAAAACCGTTTTTTCAGAAACGCATCTAAGACTGATGCGTTCTATAAAAAAAATATTTGACCCCAATAATATATTAAACGCTGGTAAAATTTTTGATGCGTAAAGTTTAATCGAAACTTTTAAGCAGCATCATCGCTTCTTTTGCAGTACTCGCTACCAGTAAACGGTGCTCGAAATTTTCATATAAAAAACCCTGCGCTTGCATCACACGCATGTGTGCTAGCAAGTGATCATAAAAACCGCCACAGTTCAATAAGATTATTTTTTTGTCGTGAATTTTTAGCGTATTCCACGTAAGCATTTCAAATAGTTCATCTAAAGTTCCGTTACCACCTGGCATCACTAGCGCAGCATCACAAAGTTCATACATCATCTTTTTTCTTACGTGCATGTCTGATACAACATGCAATTCGGTAATCCCCTCGTGCTGGTGCTCCCAGGTAGTTAATACTTCAGGAATAACACCAATAACTTTCACGCCGGCATCCATGGCGCCATTGGCTACCGCACCCATAAGACCCTTATTACCACCACCATAAACAAGGCCTATACCTGCATCTCCTAATAAATTCCCAAAACTTGTTGCCTCCTTTAAAAACGCGGGATCTAACCCATCTTTGGAACCACAAAAAACAGCCACTGTTTGTATAGACATATATCAGATTCTTATGTTTGGAAAAGGCGCAATATCCTTACCTTTAAGGCTTACAATTTAACAAAAAATAACGATTGCTATGTCGCCCATTGTTTTATTTTCTTTTGTAATAGTATACTTTCTAATACTTCTGGTTGTTGCTAAAATTACAGGCAAAAATAGCACCAACGATTCTTTTTTTATAGGTAATAGAAATAGCAACTGGATGCTTGTGGCATTTGGCATGGTGGGCACTTCACTAAGTGGCGTAACATTTGTGAGTGTACCAGGGCAAGTGGGTACCCTTGTAGGTGGTACCAATTATTTAAATGCCTTTTCTTATTTACAAATTACACTGGGGTATGTGATTGGTTATTTAACCATCGCTTACGTGCTACTCCCACTCTACTACAAGCTTAATTTAACGTCGATATACAATTACTTAAGTACAAGACTAGGTGTTGCTTCTTATAAAACGGGCGCATCGTTTTTTATATTATCTAGGACACTTGGGGCTACTGCAAGGCTTTATTTAGTGGTACGCATTTTACAAGATGCTATCTTGCAAAGTTTTCATGTTCCTTTTTGGGCAACTACCCTTATCATCTTACTGATGATATTATTGTATACCTATGAGGGAGGCGTTAAAACCATTGTTTGGACCGATACACTCCAAACCTCTTGTATGCTTTTAGGACTTGTTATTTGTGTCTTTTATATCCTCAACCAACTTCATGTAGGTTTCTTTGAAAGCTTATCTACCATGGCAGACAAGGGTTACACCAAAATATTTTTCACAGAACCATCCAGTAAGCTGTTTTTTGTGAAACAAATATTAGCAGGCGCCTTTGTTACCATCACCATGACAGGTATGGACCAAGAAATGATGCAAAAAAACATTTCTGTAAAAACGCTGAAAGATTCACAAAAAAATGTAATCACACTTGGCTTTACCATGCTAGTTGTCATTACCTTATTTTTATTTTTAGGCGGCTTATTGTATTTATTTGCTAGTGCCAATGGTGTAGCTGTAACAGGTGATAAATTATTCCCAAACATTGCATTAGAGCATATGCCGCCTGCTATGTCTATTATATTTATCATAGCCCTTATTTCTGCATTATTTCCAAGTGCCGACGGTGCTATTACGGCCCTCACCGCAACTTTTTGTATTGACATATTAGGCATGCAACGCCGAGAAGATTGGGACGAAGCAAAAAAGAAAACTATCAGACAAAGAATACATATTGGATTTGCCCTTGTGTTTTTATTATTTGTAATGGTATACAAGTGGATTGACAATCCAAGTATGATTGGGGTAATTTTAAAAGTAGCCGCCTACACGTACGGCCCACTATTAGGACTCTTTACATTTGGCATTATTTTAAAAAGAAACGTAATGGATAAGTGGGTGCCGCTTGTTTGTATTGTATCCCCTTTACTTTGCTTGATCATTGACCTCAATCAAAAAGCGCTGTTTGGCTCTTTCGAAATTGGACTTGAACTACTCATTATTAATGGGCTTATCACTTTTATGGGTCTACTACTTATTTCTAAAAAAGAAAACGCGATTTAAGAATTCATGTCCGTAACATTTATAAATGATAAAGCAATTTCATATTCGGATGTTTTTACAACACCCGCAGATACTTTATTGCAAACCATATTAGATGAAACAAGGGCTACACACCCAAAAGCCCACATGCTAAGTGGCGAAGTGCAAGGACAGTTTTTAACCATGCTATCATGCATGAAAAAGCCAATGCATATTTTAGAAATTGGAACATTTACTGGATATAGTGCACTATGTTTAGCCAAGGGGGTCGCCGAAAATGGAAAGCTACACACCATAGAAAATAGAATTGAAGACGCAGAAAAAGCGGCACGCTATTTTAAAAATAGCCAAGATAACCATAAAATTGAATTACATATTGGAGATGCTAAACAAGTCATCCCCACCCTTAATTGTGCTTGGGATATGGTTTTTATAGACGCCGATAAAACGAGCTATATCGAGTATTATGAAATGGTGGTTCCACTTCTAGCTAAAGGAGGCATCATCATTGCTGACAATGTGCTGTTTCATGGAGAAGTATTAGAGGACAACATTTCAGGAAAAAATGCAATAGCAATTCATGCATTTAATGAACACGTGAAAAAAGATTCGCGTACAACGCAAGTGCTATTAACAATCAGAGACGGCATGCTACTGATTCAAAAAAACGAACTATGAAACTCAAAATAATTTATACATTCTTAATGGCCTTAACGATATCGCTTAGCGGTATTGCGCAAAACATGGGTATAGAAACTGCTACTTATATCAACCAATTTAAAAATATAGCAATGCAGGAGCAAATAAGAACAGGCGTTCCTGCTTCCATTAAATTAGCACAAGCCATATTAGAATCACAAACCGGCAAGAGCAGACTTGCCACAGAGGCCAATAATCATTTTGGTATTAAATGTAAAATAGAATGGAAGGGGGCTAAAATATACCACAATGATGATGCAACTGGCGAATGTTTTAGAGTATACGAAAATGCAGAGACCTCCTTTATAGACCACTCTAACTTTTTAAAAACAAGAACACACTATTCTTTTTTATTTAAGCTTGATGTTACTGATTTTACAAGTTGGGCTTTTGGACTCAAACAAGCTGGATATGCTACCAATCCAAATTATCCCGCACTACTTATTAAAGCTATTAATGATTATGATTTAGCACAATACGCATTAATTGCGGCGGAAAATAAGAAAAAAGGGATTGATTTTGTAATTACGCCAACTCCTGTTGCAAAGCCAGTAACTGCAACTGCAAATACAACTGAGCCTGCAGTAACTGTAAAGCAACCAGCGCCCGAAAAAGAAGTGATTGCTCCCGCTCCCAAACAACCGGAAACACAAACTATATTGGCGCGCGCTAAACAAACTGAAACTTTACCCCCACCAGCACCTGCCCTTCAACCAGCCCCTACCAAAGAAGTAATTCCTGCACCAGTAAGCTTACTTGAAAATACCAAAGTAACCATCAACCATTCTAAAGCAGTACTTGCAACTAAAGGAAGCTCACTACTTGCTATTGCAAATAACAATAAAATAAGTTTGAGTAAGATATTCGAGTACAATGAACTTTCTGAAATGAATATTTTAGATCAAGACCGTATTTTATTTATCGAAAAGAAACAGAAATATGGTGCTTCAGAAATTCATACCGTAACAGGCTCTGAAACACTCTATAGCATTGCACAAAAAGAAGGTGTTCAATTGAGCACATTGCTCACACTCAATAATTCCTCCGGAAAAGATAGCATTTTGCAGGTTGGTCAGAAAATTAAATTAAGGGCCCAAAAATCAACCAACCCTGTAGCTAAAAAATCTAAAAAAGGAAAGAAAAAATAAGGATATGTCTACCATTCAACTACACGGAAAAAGCTTCGAAATATTTTTACCTGAAGCACTTATCCAAGAAAAAATTGCTGATTTAGCAACTGAAATAAATACAGCCTATGCTGGTAAAAAACCTTTGTTTATAGCAGTGTTAAACGGCTCATTCATGTTCGCATCCGATTTGTTTAAATCTATTTCTATAGAAGCTGAAATCTGCTTTATTAAACTAGCTTCATACAAAGGCACCGCCTCAACTGGTCAAGTAATCACAGCCATTGGACTTGACATAGACCTTACCAACAGACATATTATTGTACTAGAAGATATTATTGATACTGGTAAAACGCTACATACCTTTTTGCCACAATTACACAACCAACAACCTGCATCGCTTAAAATTGGCGTACTTCTTCATAAGCCAGATGCTACGGTATTTGAAGTTCCAATCGATTATTGTTGCTTTTCTATTCCTAACAAATTTGTACTAGGCTATGGATTAGACTATGACGGATATGGAAGAAATAGCAAGGATATTTACAAACTTGTTGAATAAGAATCCGCAATAAAGAAAATTAATTAAAGGCTTCTTTAACCCTATCAAAAAAGCTCTTATCGGACTTACTTGGATTAGGCTTAAAGTTTTCACTTACTTGTAATTTTTCTAGCATCGCCTTTTCATCCTCACTAACTGTTTGAGGCGTCCAAATATTTACGTAAATCATCTGATCCCCTTTTGCATAACCTTGGACTTCCGGAAATCCTTTTCCTTTGAGTCTAAATATTTTACCACTTTGCGTACCTGCAGGTATTTTAATTTTTGCACGACCATCAATAGTTGGCACTTCTACTTGTGTGCCAAATACAGCGTCCACAAAGTTTAAGTGTAAATCAAATGCTACATTAAGGCCATCACGTTGTAGTTCTGGATGTGTTTCCTCTTCAATTTGTATAATTAAATCGCCTGCGCCTCCACCTCTTTCCCCAGCATTACCTTTTCCATTCATGCTTAATTGCATGCCTTCCTGAACACCTGCTGGGATATCAATAGAAATCGTTTCTTCGCCATACATTCTACCCTCACCTTTACAAGTACCACATTTAGCTGTAACAGTCGTTCCTTCTCCATTACAAGATGAACATGTAGTAACGGTTTGCATTTGACCTAAAAAAGTATTCGTGAGTTTACGCACCTGCCCACTACCTCCACAGGCACTACAAGTTTGAACGCTGTTTTTATCTTTAGCACCGTTACCACCGCAACCGGTACATGTAACATGCTTTTTTACTTTTACATTTTTATTGACCCCTTTTGCGATTTCCTCAAAATTTAATTTGATTTTAATACGCAAATTACTTCCGCGCTGGCCCCTTGCAGCCCTGCCTCCACCGCCTCTTGATCTTCCACCACCACCAAAAAAAGAACCAAAAGCATCGTCACCAAACATGTCTCCAAACTGGCTAAAGATATCATCCATATTAGAGCTATGAGAAGCCCCACCGCCCGTTCCCGGACCAAAAGCATTATGACCAAACCTGTCATACTTTGCTTTTTTATCGGCATCGCTTAAAATCTCATAGGCTTCTGCAGCTTCTTTAAATTTATCTTCTGCTTCTTTATCACCCGGATTTCTATCTGGGTGAAATTGCATCGCCACTTTACGGTAAGCCTTTTTTATTTCATCAGCAGATGAAGACTTTGATACCCCTAATATTTCGTAATAATCTCTTTTTGCCATTGCTCATTTATTTTCCTACCACCACTTTTGCAAAGCGGATAATTTTATCATTTAAATAATATCCTTTGATCACATCATCAATTACTTTTCCTTTTAAATGTTCTGAAGGTGCAGGAATTTCAGTAATGGCTTCGTGTTTTTCAACGTCAAATTCTTCATGGATACTCTCCATAACTTTAACGCCTTTTGCTAACATCGTAGAACGCAATTTATTAAAAACGAGTTGAATCCCTTCTTTTTGAACCGAGATATCATCTGAACTTTGCAACTGCTTTTCGGCACGGTCACAATCGTCTAATAAATCAAGCATCGAAACGATTACATCTTTGCCCGCTGTTTGAATAAGTTCAAGACGCTCTTTTGCAGTTCTTCTTCTGAAATTATCAAATTCTGCCATTAAACGTAGGTATTTG
This sequence comes from Bacteroidota bacterium, assembly GCA_041173245.1. Lineage (GTDB taxonomy): Bacteria > Bacteroidota > Bacteroidia > Chitinophagales > Chitinophagaceae > Sediminibacterium. Next base: position 8,176 of record JBEDIY010000039.1, read on the forward strand.
TCCTTTTGTTCCTGTAACTCATCCTGAAGCTTGGTTATAGGGTCTTCATCGGCTACTGGCTCGTTTAAATGCTCAGTTCCTGGTATATTTTCGTCGGTATTGAGCTCATTTCCAATATTTTGCTCCATTTCATTAGGTATAGAATCTTCCATAAGGATTGCTTGTTGTTTTGTTCCTTCAGTATGGCAAAAATTTTGCCGTTGCAAAGAAAAGGGAAAAATTGGCAGATTAATCCGCCTTATCTTCGCGGACATGACAAAGTTGTTTCTAAAAAAGAAGATTGCGGCACGAATCGCGAATGGTCACCCTTGGGTTTTTGGTAATGAAGTAGACAAAATTGACGGCCCTATTGAGCCAGCTGCTACTGTAGACGTTCATTACGCCGATGGAAAATTTGCCGGAAGAGGGTACATTAACCCAAAATCTCAGATTCTAGTACGTTTATTGACCAGAAAGCCAGAAACCATCGATGCTGCGTTTTTTCACCGCCGTATTGAAGAAGCATGGGCTTACCGTCAAAAAATTGGCTACACCGAAAACTGCCGACTTGTTTTTGGCGAAGCAGACCAAATGCCTGCCCTTATCATTGATAAGTTTAACGACTATTTTGTTTTACAAACTTTGTCATTGGGCATGGATCATTGGAAGCCTGCTATTGTTGAAGCACTTAATACCATCTTTTCTCCAAAAGGTATTTATGAAAGAAACGATGTGCCAGTAAGAGAATTGGAAGGCCTCTCTCAAATAAAAGGTTTTTTATCTGAGCCTTTTGATACCAAAATTATGATCAATGAAAATGGACTGCGGTTTCATGTTGACATAGAAAATGGTCAAAAAACAGGTTACTTTTTAGACCAACAAGACAACCGAAAAGCCATACAACATATTGTAAAAGGTGCCGATGTTTTAGGTGCATTTACCTACACCGGAACATTTGAAATTCATGCTGCACATTATGGCGCAAAATCTGTGTTGGGTTTAGATATTTCTGAAAACGCAGTTGCACAAGCCAATAAAAATGCAGCCCTCAATGGACTTGATGCGATTTGTAAATTTGAAGCGATGAACGCATTTGATGTACTCAAGCAATGGGGCAAAGATGGTAGACAATACGACGTTGTAATGCTTGACCCACCTGCATTTACAAAGAGTAGAGAAAGTATTCAAAAAGCAATTACGGGGTACAAAGAAATTAATTTGCGTGGTATGAAATTAATTAGAAACGGCGGTTTTTTAGTAACGTCAAGCTGTACCAATCTCGTTCAACCGGAACTCTTTTTGCAAACCATTGAAATGGCAGCAAAAGATGCGCGCAAAAAAATTAGACAAGTTACCTTTCAAGCGCAAGCATCTGACCATCCCATTATTTGGGGCATGGATAATACCAATTATTTAAAGTTTTTGATTGTAGAGGTAACAGATAAGTAAACTACTTATTTACCTGAAATTTACCAGACTCAATGAGCCTACCTGCTTGGTCGCGGAGTTGAAAAACATACAAGCCACGGGTATAATTATCGTCTAAAATAAAGCTTACTTTATTACTAGTTAAACGCTGCTCGCTCATTTTTTTTCCATAAAAACTATAGATCGCAATTACGCTTGTAGATGCTACCGATTTATCAAATTCAAAATTTATGATGGTGGTAGCAGGATTGGGGAAAAAGCGGATCACTTTACTTGTAGCAGGTGCGCTAAAAAAAGAGTCATAAAAACCATTACCCCCAGGTGTAAAGCTGGAGGTAATGATAAATATTATACCAATTATGATTATGTTCTTTTTTTGCATGCTATTGACCCAATGGTACAAAGATACAACAAACTAAATTAAGCTAGTTTAGCAAGGGTTTCTTGGATAGCCGTAAAGTTTGGTAAATCGCCAGGAGTAGGGCATACTTCAGCGTATTGAATAACACCTTCTTTATCAATTACAAAGGCAGCACGCTTGCTTACACCTTGCATTTCAAATGCAGGAAATACATCATATAAAACGCCAAACGCTTTTGCAGCATCTTTGTTAAAATCGCTTAACAAAGGAAAATTTAATTGCTGCTCTTCTTTAAACTTGCCTAGGGCAAATAAAGAATCCACTGAAACGCCATACACAGTTGCACTTGAGTTGTTGTAAACTGCAATATTGTCTCTAATAGAACATAGTTCAGTGGTACAAACGCCAGTGAATGCCAAAGGGAAAAATAATAAAACTACATTTTTACCTTTTTGATCTGCTAAATGAACCTGATTTTTATCGGTGTCAAATAAACTAAAATTTGGTGCTTGGGTGCCTGTTGTTAAACTCATGATGTTTTGTTTTTTTATTGTAACAAGTATGAATAAATATTGTTTATTTTTTTATCGTTTTTAGCTTTTGTTTATTGGCATAAGTCTCCAATGAATCAATTAACTCTTTATATGCGATTGGATGGGCTTCATAATAATGATAACTATCAAAAAACTCTTTTTTTGTGAGCTTGTGAATAGCAAACACCTGCTCATACAAAGGGATATCATCTTTAATTCTTAACATAAGGGTATCTCCTGCTAATTTTCGCGCATACCATTCATCTGCTTTGAGCATGTCAAACATAACAACTTTCATGGTGTTTACGGGAAGCACATTATTAGGCGTTCCACTGTTACACGAAACAAAGCTTACAAAAGTAAATAGTAGTGGATATATGATACGCTGGATCATTTCAGTGCTTCTTTGTATTTTGGCGCATTGGTCGGATCAAGCACTGATAATAATTCGACGGCTTTTACACGATCGGCTGCTTTTGCCTTTTTAAAAATGCCTGATAATTCTGCGTATTTACTTTGTAAAAAAAACTGCTGAATCATGCTGTTTTGATTTTCCTGTGCAAAGGTTTGTAGTTGAATAAGTACAGCTAGTATGGAACTTTGGGCCAGGGCCTCATTATCTATCAAATGGTCTAATCCATTTCGGTAATACCCATAAAAAATATCATGAATAACATTGTTACGGGCATTGGTTACATTTTCTGCGAGCCAAAAACGGTTACGAAGTCCATCAAACATTTTCCACCCTTGTATCCCTTTGCCTTCTGGCGCATTGTTTATAATGTTTAGGGCTTTTCTAAAATACGCTTCACCACCTTTGAGGGCAAACGAATCATAATCTAACCCAATAATCATATAGGCGTAGTACGCAAAAATAGCAGGTAAATTTGCGGTGCCCGCATCTGTTCCCTGCACCCTGGCTTCATTGAATTCAAGTGGCTGAAATTCTTGGTATTTAAATGTTACATCGGGGTCTTGAAAATTAACCATACTGGCTTTATAGCTAGACCCATATACCGGACGAGCTGCTTGGATACTTAGTGTGGCTTTGTATACATTAGTTTCAACAATAGACTCTATATTAACAATAAAACTACATTCAATTTTTTCTTGTGGCTTGTATAAATCAGATGTCCACTTTCTATTGTTGAGTAGGCTCGTTAACTGCGTTTGTAATGTTGCAAATATTTTACGATCTACAGTTGTAGCTACCCTATTTGACAATACCGTTACCCTCGCCTGCAATTCCTGGGCTTTAGCACTCGAAAAAACGAGCACCAACAAAAAGATAAATATTGTTTTTACAACCTTCATATAAAATCAAATAACGTACTCTAAAATAACAAAAAAAGACAGTAATTACACTGTCTTTTATATAAAATAGGTTTGTTTGAATTAACGGAATAAATCGTTGTCTTCATTTTTTCTATAATACACTTTGCCTTCCATAAATTCTTGGGTTGCCAAGATAGCTGGGTTAGGCATTTTCTCGTAAGCTCTAGAGATTTCGATTTGCTCTTTATTTTCATGAATTTCTTCTAGGCTATCGGTGTGGCTAGCAAACTCTTCCAATTTGTTATGCAGCTCTTCTCTGATAGATACATTAATTTGATTGGCTCTACGTGCTACAATCGCAATTGACTCGTATAAATTACCAGTTTTTGCTTTAATATCTATTAGGCTCTTTGTTTCAACCACGCTTGGTGTATTGGCACTTAATTGTCTTCTTAGCTTACTCATTTTTTTGTATTGTTTAAATAATTTGAAGATGCTGTTTTATATTTATTCACTTCGTCTAGGTATTTACTAGTATTGTAGCGCTCTAAAAAATCATCGGCTTCTACAATCACTTTTGCATAACGCTCTAGCTGCTTTTCTTCGTAACTCATTTCAGCGTATTTAAAATAAGATACCACTACTTGGCACTTATATAAATCTGCTTTTTTAGAATCCGGAAAGTTATCAGACACATTACCAAAAGCCACGGCTGCTGCTTTATAATAACCTAGGTTTAAATAAAGCTGTGCTGCCTTGTATTCTTTTTCTTCTAACTTCTCTCTACACTGATCTATTATTTCTGTGGCATCGAGCACTCTCTTAGAACCTGGATGTCCATTAATAAATACCTGCATTAACTGCATGGTTTTATTGGTATTGGTTTGATCTAAATCTACTTTTGGTGATTCTTTAAAGAACGAGTACGCACGCATGTATTCTATTTCTTCCAACTTGTTAGAGCTCGGAAAGTTTTCCAAGAAATTCTTAAACAAGTTTTCGGCGTTCGAGTAATCTTTTTGGTAGTAATAAGAATACGCGAATTTGTAATACATGTCTTCGTAACGAGGGGTACCTTTCATCACCTGAAAAATATCTTCGTATAATACTTGCGCTTTACTGTAATCTTTTTTGGCATAAAACTGCTCCGCCATCTTATACTTATACTCGACGTCTTTGCTCTTTAAGATTTTAGAAAACTTTGAGGAGCAGGAAACCAGTATAAAAGCCGCCAAAAAAACAATTACAATTCTATTCATACAAGTTGGCAAAATTAGTTAATTGTTAGCAAATTAGAAATTTGATTTCTGATATTGACTATCAACTAGTTAAGAAAAACATAAAAAGCTGCCTAACCGGGTGGTTAGACAGCTTTTTGACCTATTCCTAATGAAAGGGGACTAATTAGTTCCCACCTTCACCTTCCTGCAATTTAGCCTTGATGTCAGCTAGCGCGCTTAAATCACCTAAGGTAGATTTCTCTACTTTAGACTGAACCGCTTTAACTGCCTTCTTGGTGTTGTCAGATTCCGCCTTGGCTTCTTTCTTAGCTACTTCTTTTTCTTCAGCTATTACTTGTTCCCATAAGCGAGCATGTGATAATACAATACGCTTTTCGTTGCGATCAAATTCGATCACCATAAATTGCGCAGTATCATCTGCTTTTACCTGCGTACCATCTTCTTTGTTCAAGTGACGGTTAGGTACGAATCCTTCTAAGCCATATTGTAATTGTACAAGCGCACCTTTGTCATCCTTGCGGGTAACAGTACCTTCATGTACAGATCCAATTGCAAAAGTTTCTTCTAATGCATTCCAAGGATCTTCTTCCAATTGCTTATGACCTAATTGTAATTTTCTGTTTTCCTTATCGATACTCAAGATAATGATATCAATTGCTTCTCCTACTTTAGTGTAATCAGAAGGGTGATTAAAACGCTTCAACCAGCTTAAATCGCTAATGTGAATCATACCACCAATACCTGGTTCCATTTCAACAAATACGCCATAAGGAGTAATGTTTTTAACAAGACCTTTGTGCTTGCTATTTTCAGGGAATTTAGTTTCGATGCTGCTCCAAGGGTCTTGGCTCATTTGCTTAATACTTAAGCTCATTTTGCGTGCGTCCTTATCAAGTGTTACCACTTTAGCTTCGTACTCATCTTGTAACTTAAAGAATTCCTTTGCGTTGATTGGTGTGTTAGCCCA
>JBEDIY010000040.1:0-8813 GCA_041173245.1 Bacteroidota bacterium
GCAAACCTATCTCAGGGTTCACTTAGTAACTGGGCAGCAGGGGGCGATAATTTTTCATTGTCTGTAAATAGCTACTTTAATTATTTTTTATACTACAAGAAAGGTCGTCAAAACTGGGACAATAATTTTGATATGAACCTAGGTTATGTGCAAACCACCAGTTTGGGTAGCCGAAAAAATGATGATCGTTTTGATATTTTGAGTAAGTACGGTTATAAAATTGACAGTACTGGAAAGTGGTATATGTCGGCACTTTTTAATTTTAGGTCGCAGTATTTTGACGGGTATACTTTTTCTAATAATATCGCCAATTTTGCTTCTTCATTTTTGTCGCCAGCATACGTGTTTATTTCTGCTGGATTTGATAGTAAAACCTCCGATAAATTATCAATTTTCTTATCTCCTGTAACAGCACGTTGGACTATTGTAGCCAATAATAAATTAGCCGCACAAGGTAAGTACGGGGTGCCAAAAGGGCAAAATGTAATGCAGGATATTGGCTTGTTTGCCACCATCAACCACAACAATGTAATTGCCAGAAATATCAATTATAGAGGTCGTTTGGATTTGTTCTCCAACTATTCAAATAAGCCTGAAAACATTGACGTTTTTATGACTAATTTTTTCTCTTTTAAAATCAATAAATACTTTTCGGCAAACTACAATCTGGATCTTATTTACGATGATGATGTAAGGCTATTTGGAGAAAATAAAAACTCGCCTGGCATGCAAATTAAAAGCATGATGGGTATTGGTTATACTAGGCCGTTAACCATTAACAAAAAAATGAACAACGGAACTTCGAAAAAAGAATTCCGATAATAGTTCATTGGTTAAACTATTTTTTTGCCTCAACCTTTAATGTGTGTTTGATTTTATTGGCTTTGTACCTAAGGTCTTGATAATCGGTGTGCATAATGGTTACATGACCCATTTTTCGACCAGGTTTGGTTTGTTTTTTACCATATAAGTGCACAAACACATTGTCCATACTTAATACATCGTCAAGGTTCGTGTAAACGGCTTCACCACTATGTCCTTCGGCACCTAAAATATTTACAATGGCAGAAGGCAAAATGGCATCTGGATTGCCTAGTGGATAATTGAGCATGATACGCCAAAGCATATCGTATTGGCTCGAATAATTTGCTTCTATACTATGGTGCCCGCTATTATGAACCCTTGGTGCTGTTTCGTTTACAAAAACTTCTTGTTCTTTGGTAACAAATAATTCAACGGCAAACAGTCCAGGGCTGTTAAATGCTTTTACAAGTTTTAAGGCAATGGCTTCTGCTTTCCAAGCCACTTTTTCTGGTAAAATGGCAGGGCTAATTTGATAGTCGAGTAAATTTAATACAGGATCAAAAATCATTTCGGCAGGCGGATATAAAGTTGCTGATCCGTCCTGTGCAATAGCAACAATCATAGCTAATTCTTTATCAATAGCTACCATTTTTTCCAGAACAGATGGTGCGTCAAAACCTTTATCAAAATCTTCTTTAGTCTTAATTATTTGAACACCTTTACCATCATAACCACCTTCGCTTAATTTATGTACGGCAGGTAAAAATGCGTGGTGGTGTGGTAAGCTTTCCTTAGTATGTGTAACCACAAAATCGGAAGTAGGGATTTCGTTAACTTGATAAAATCCTTTTTGCTTGATTTTGTTTTTGATAATTTTAATAGCACTAGGTTTTGGAATAACTTTTAAGCCTTCTGCTTCCAATTTTTCTAGTGCTTCAATATTTACATTTTCTATTTCAATGGTTAAAACGTCTACTTTTTTGCCAAAAGCATATACGTCATCAAAACTAGTGATATCGCCTTGTATAAAGTGGTGGCATAACTGTGCAGCAGGGCAGTGTGGGTCGTTTTCTAATACATACGTTTCAACGGTATAATTTGCTGCTGCTTGTAAGAGCATTCTACCTAGTTGTCCGCCACCTAAAATACCTGCCTTCATTGAAATATTTTTTGCAAAGTTACAATTTTTGTTTCCACTTTTGTTTCCATCCCTCATAGAGTTGCTGCGCATCTGGGGTGAGGTCTAAATAAAATACGCCGCTAATCATGAGTATAGAAAACAATCCTCCTTTTAAAAATATACCAGTCCAGCCCGTAATACCATCAAAAGCAAAATAAGTGATGGTATATGCTGCTGCGCCCAAGAGGAGCGTGTAGGCTGTTTTACGCGTAAATGGTTGCATGTTAAATTTACGACGTAAAAATTCGAACCTGATAAAATTATACGTGCCGTATGCAAAAAGTTCAGCAAAAGCAGAACCAATGATACCGTAATTTTTTATCAGATAATACGTGAGTGGTAACCTTAGCGCTAAAAGTACAACGCCGCTATAAAAATCAAAACGCCAAAAAGTAGAAGTATTAATTACAATAGCATTAAGCCCTGTACCTGCATCAATAATACGCACCATGCCTAAAACAAATATGACACCAAGGCCATCTAAATAGGCTTTTTGTATGTGTAATGCAATCATGCCTTCTTTTGCATTCAGCCAAATATTACCAAAAATAAAGAGCGCCATGATTAATAGATTAATACAGGAGCGCGCATAAATGCGGTTTATTTCTGGAAAATTTTTATCCTTCCATGCTTTAGACAATACACCTATAGAAACTGCTTGGATGCTACGTTGTGGCACTTGAATGAGTGCTGCTGCATACTGTGCCCAAACAAAAATACCTACTTCGGTAAGGCCTAGCATACCTGCAATTAAAAAGCTATCGATAGTGGCAGCAAGGGCTGTAATAAGAGCGCCTCCAAATACAAGTACCTGAATTGACACCATTTTTTTCCAAAACTTTTTGGTAACACGGCTAACGGTTGTTGGAAAATTCAGCTTACCAGATTTTACCAAGTAGCTCAGTAAAATAAAAAACAGTACTAAGTATTGAACAGAAAATAAGTAAATAAATATTGTAAAATCGATGAGTTTTAAATAAAAGAGTGCAATTAAAACAGCAGTTAAAAGCCTTAGGCCTGTTTCTTTTAAAAAGTTTGAAACCACCGATAAATTAAGTGCCCAGCTAAAACTTTCTAGAACACAAAAAAACAGCATCCCCATCGCAAACGGGAACATCCAAAAATAATAATCAAGAATCAGTGGTGATTTAACCTGATATTTCTCAATAAAATAAGGTTCAAAATAAACGCCACATGCAAGTACCAAAATAAAACCAATGATCGATAAAAAAAACGACCAAGTGATAAGGTCAATTTCTTTTTCTTGAAGGTTGTCTTTATAATAGGGGTAAAATTTATAAATAATGGGAACCACACCTAGAGATCCAAAAGCAAACATGTTTTGCGCAAAATCAGTAAAGATGCGCGTAAGTCCATATTCGGCCGGGGTGAAAGATCCGTTTCGGGTAAAAAAATAGTTGTTGACAAAGCCAATAGCAAACCCAACATATACTAGAATGCTGGAAATGATGGTTTGTTTTCTAATACTGCCCATGTACTATTTTATCTACTTTTTTACGTGAACCTCTTTATTGATCGCTTAAAAATAGGATATTCGGTGCCAAGATGCACCAGAATGCCCTATATAATGCTGTTAAAACGCCTAAACTCCTTGTTTTATTGGGTTTGGTCATTTGTTTGTTGACGGCTTGTTATGAAAAGGCTGCTACTTCAAAAAACGTTTTTAGTTACAATGAAGCCACCGGCATTGCCACTTTGGATCCAGCTTTTGCTAAAAACCAATCCATCATGTGGGCGGTGCACCAAATCTATAATACCCTTGTTGAAATTGATAGCAACCTAAATATTGTCCCATCACTTGCTAAATCATGGGAGGTAAGTGACGACCGCAAAACCTACCGTTTTCACCTCCGTACCAATGTTTATTTTACAAGTGATGCTGCTTTTAAGGGGGGTGCTGGACGAAAATTAGTTGCTGCAGATGTTGCCTATAGTTTAGGCCGAATTATAGATAAAACGGTAGCCAGTAGTGGCGCTTGGATATTTAATAACCGGGTAGATTCGGTAATGCCTTTTGTGGTCATTAACGATTCTACTTTTGAACTAAGGTTGCAGCGTCCGTTTCACCCCATCATGGGTATTTTAAGCACACAGTATTGTAGTGTAGTGCCCAAAGAAGTAGTAGAAAAATACGGCAAAGATTTTAGAAGACATCCTTGTGGTACGGGCCCATTTACTTTAAAATCTTGGGATGAAGGGGAAGCGCTTATTTTACACAAAAACAAAAATTACTGGGAACTCGATTCGGCTGGTGTTAAGTTACCTTACTTAGACGCCGTAAAAATTAATTTCTTTGATAACAAAGCCACCGAGTTTTTACAGTTTAGACAAGGCAAACTTAGTTTTGTAAATGATATTGACGCCTCTTTTAAAGATGAAATTTTAACCAAAAACGGAACACTCCGAAAAGATTGGGAAGGCAAAATTCAATTACTAAAGCATCCATATTTAAACACCGAATATTTTGGTATTGTAGTAGATACAAATAATGTGATTACTAAAGGTGCAGCTACGCGTAATAAATTGGTGCGCCAGGCCATGAATTACGCCATTAACAAAAAACAGTTGATGATGTACATGCGCAATTCAATTGGTATTCCGGCAGAGGCTGGCTTTGTGCCTGCGGGTCTTCCTTCTAATAATGTAGATTTTGTTAAAGGCTATAATTACAATCCAGGCAAAGCGCGTGAACTCCTTGCTGCTGCTGGTTATCCGGGTGGTAAAGGACTGCCAACTACTAAATTATTAACAGTAGCTATTTACGCCGATATTGCTTCATTTGCTGCCAAACAAATGGAAGAAGTTGGTATTCCGGTTCAGGTAGAAGTGATTCAAAAAAGTTTACTGTTAGAGCAGACAGCAAAATCTGCTGCACTATTTTTTAGAGCCAGTTGGATTGCCGATTACCCCGATGCCGAAAATTATATGGCTATGTTTTATAGCAAAAATCCGGCACCACCTAATTACACCCGTTTTAAAAATGCGGAGTTTGATGTGCTCTACGAAAAAGCATTGTTGGAAACACGCGATAGTGTCAGGTATGGTTTGTATAGAGCTATGGATCAGCTTGTTATTAATGAAGCACCCATTATACCTATGTGGTATGATATGGCCATTCATTTGGTGCAACCTGGTGTGCAAGGGTTTGGACCTAATGCACTTAATTTACTCGAACTAAGGCGTACAAAACTTCCTAATTAGTGTTTTAATTTATCCTTAAACACTTTTTCAAACTTCTCTAATTTAGGTGCAATTACAAAACGGCAGTAGCCCTGGTTGGTATTGCTGTTGTAATAATTTTGATGGTAGTTTTCGGCAGGATAATAATTTTTGAAAGGCTCTATCGTTGTTACGATAGGTGCACTAAAAGCGCCACTTTTATCTAGAGCCTCTTTGTATTTTTGAGCCACTTGTTTTTGTGTTTCGGTAACATAATAAACCACGCTCTTATATTGCGGGCCTATATCATTTCCTTGTTGGTCTAGGGTAGTAGGGTCATGCGTTTTCCAAAATATTTCTAATATTTCGTCGAAACTTACAATTGCCGGATCAAAAACAACTTTCGCAAGCTCAACGTGGCCTGTATTTTTATCACAAACCTGCTCGTACGTTGGGTTTTCTACAAAACCACCGCCGTAGCCACTTTCTACACTAATTACCCCATTAATGCGCTGAAAAAACGCCTCTGTACACCAAAAGCAACCTTCTCCTAAATAAATGGTTTCAAGTTTAGCATTTGGATTACTGGTCATGGGCTTTGCTTTATTATTCGATTTAGTATTAGGTGTTTGGCTACATGCGGTAAGGCAGGTGGCTGCAAAAAGGGTTACAAGTAGTAATCTCATACCATATAAAACATTAAAACTTGTAAAAGGTTTAACCGCGCTTCGCTTACCTTTGCGCTGTTTTTAAAATTATGATGCGACTTTATCCCGATACGGCCCTTTACCAGTTGGAGTTTGACAAAGTTAAAGCTTTGTTGGATGCGCATTGTAAAACGGTGTATGCACAGGAACGTGCTCAAAATTTACGCATTCATACCCACAAAGACTATATTCAAAAAGAGCTGCGCCAAACACATGAGTTTGCCATGCTATTAAGACAGGCGCAGTATTTCCCCAACGATTTTACCTATCATTTACAAAAGGAACTCAAATTACTAGGAATTCCTGGCGCGCTATTAGGTGGTGATCAATGGATGCTAATCAGAAAATTAACCATCAATGCCGAAAATATATTTAGGTGGTTTGACCCCGAAAAAAGAACTTCTTTTAGTGCATTGGCACAGGTGCTAAATGATGCTTACTACGAAAAAAATATCAAGGATAGTATTGATGCGGTATTAGATGAACAGGGAATTGTAAAAGACAATGCATCTGATGATTTACAAAAAATAAGACTTAGTTTATACAAGCGCCGCAACGAATTAAGGCGCATGTTTGAAAAAGTAATTCAAAAATTAGCCAAAGCTGGATACACTGCCGACATTGATGAAAGTTTTAGTAATGGTAGAAGGGTAGTGGCTGTTTTTTCGGAACATAAAAGACAAGTGAAAGGAATTTTACATGGTGAAAGTGATAGTAGAAAAACGGCGTTTATTGAACCCGAAGACACCATTGAACTCAACAATGAAGTATTTGCCTTAGAACATGAAGAAGCCAAAGAAGTGCAGCGCATACTTCGCGCGCTTACGGCTACTATGTCTATGTATGCACCATTACTAAATGCGTATTTACAAATTACAGGCGAGTTTGATTTTATAAAAGCAAAAGCAAAATTAGCCATTGATATGAATGCCAATTTGCCGGAGCTACTAGATAAGGCGCATATCGAACTCATTAATGCGTACCATCCGCTTTTATATTTATACAATAAAAATGCAGGAAAAACAACCATTCCCGTTCATATAAAATTAGATGCGCAACAGCGTATTTTAATTATTAGCGGCCCAAATGCTGGTGGTAAAACCGTTACCATGAAAACCATTGCACTCAATCAATTGATGATGCAGAGTGGACTTTTGGTACCTGTTAGCCCCGACTCTCAAATGGGCATTTTTAAACAACTCTTTATTCATATTGGTGATACACAAAATTTAGAGTTTGAATTAAGTACCTATTCGAGTCACTTAATGCACATGAAGCACTTTATTGAAGTGGCCAATGGTAAAACATTATTTTTTATAGATGAACTTGGAAGTGGAAGTGATCCTAATTTAGGCGGCGCTTTTGCAGAAGTAATATTGGAAGAATTGTCTCGTAAGCATGCACTTGGGGTTGTTACTACACACTACCTGAATTTAAAAGTGATGGCCAACCATACGCAGGGCATTATTAATGGTGCCATGCAGTTTGATGAAGTGCATTTGCTTCCGATGTACAAACTTATTATTGGTAAACCCGGTAGCTCATACACCTTTGCCATTGCAGAAAGAATTGGATTGCCTACGGCACTCATTAATAGAGCGCGCAACCTGGTAGACGAAGATCATTTTAAATTAGACAAGCTTTTAAATCGAACGGAGCAAGACCTTCAACACCTTGATAAAGAAAAGTTGCAGTTGCATAAAATGCTTCGTGAAAATGAAAAGCTCAAAAAAGAAATGGAGCAGGTGCTAGATAAAGAAAAGCACCGCCAACAGGTAGAGTTGTTAAAGCAACAGAATCAGATTACCGAAGACCGAATTGTGTATTTGAAAGATATGGAGCGAAAGCTAAAGCAAATAGTGCTCGATTATAAGAAGGCTGAAAATAAAAACGAAGTGGTTAAAAGCCTGCAGCAATTACTTTTTAAGGGTAAGGAGCAGGTAGTGGTCAATAAGCTAGCCAAAAAGGTAGACAAACAGTATAAAGAAACCACTGCTGCGCTACTGGTTGGTAGCCTCGTTAAGCTAAAAAAGAATTATCAGGTAGGAACAGTACTTGAAATAAGGGGTAAAAGAGCCATTGTTCAAATAGGTCAGCTCCCTATTAATGTTGAGCTTTCCGACCTTTCTGTGGTAGAAAAACTCCCAGATTTACCAAAATAACGCCCTGCAAGTCAATAAAATAGGGGGTTTCACATTTTTTTTACTTTTTTTTTGGTTGGTGGTTTTCAAACCGTACTTTTGCCGCGGAGAGTTGGCAGAGCGGTCGATTGCGGCAGTCTTGAAAACTGTTGACTGTAACAGGTCCTGGGGTTCGAATCCCTAACTCTCCGCAGACTAAAAAGCCAGCACAATGTGCTGGCTTTTTTTTATGGGAAAATTGAGTCTGAACCAAAGGTTCAAGCGAAATTGGGCCCATAAAAAAAGAAAAGGGCGGAGCCCTTTTTAGGCTTTTTAGTCTGCAGCCCCCCTTTGGGGATCAGCGAAGCTAATCCCCAAAGCACTATCCCTATTCTATAGAACTAAATCTATTCCCCTTTTTTTGATTATTGATTCCTAAGCACGACTTTTGAAAGGAATCTATTATATGAAAGTTATATTTAATGTATTAATTATTCTCTTACTACCTGCAGCGGTATTGGCGCAATACCAAATTAAGGTGTCGGCGGTTCGTCCGGTAGATAGTATTGTATATATAAGAGGTGCGGTATTTGATGACAAAAACTTTATTCCAAAAGATACCATTCGTTTAAATGGTAAAAGCGCAACCTTAAATGTTGCAAAGCCAATTATTGGAGGTGTGTATTTTTTTTACTTTCCTATATCTAAACAAAAGGTTTATTTTATTTTAGAAAATAAAGACACGCTTAGCTTTCGTTTTTTTGGTTCTCACTATTTAGACTCCATGGTTACCAATACCAAAAAGAACAAAACATTACAATC
>JBEDIY010000041.1:0-3026 GCA_041173245.1 Bacteroidota bacterium
AAGGATATTTTATTTTGTCTGCTGATGTCAGGGGGGTATGCAACTGCATAATCTGTTTAAGTGGGTACCTATACCAACGCGGCTGGTTTTGTAGAAATGTTATCTTCAAGTATAAATTAAATCGTATGAAAAATACAATCTGCTTTTTATTATTGTTGGCTTCTATTACTATACAAGCGCAAACCAAAAGTTATAACAACGAATCCATTAGTTGGAATCATTCGTGGATTGTAAAAAGTACGCCCGCACAAAACCTGCCCAATGTACTTTTAATTGGAGATTCTCATGTTGAGCGCTACTATCCGGTGGTAAATAACCTATTAAAAGACAAAGCGGTTGTAAGTAAAATTACTACCTCATTAAGTATGGGTGATGCAACCTTCATGCCGCAGCTTGCGGGCTTATTGGCTAAACACAAATTTGATTATATCTTTTTTAATAACGGCCTTCATGGTGTTTTGTTTACCCCTAGCGAGTATGCTGCAGATATTTCAAAAGTGTATAAGCTGCTCACTAAAAACAATCCATCAGTTAAATTTGTATGGGCCAATACCACAGCTAGGCGCGTGCCCAATAAGCTAGATGCGTTTGATGCCTACCACGCCGATGTCATTGAGAGAAATAAGTATGTTGGTGAGTTTTGCCATAAAAAAGACATTACGGTGCTTGACTTTTTTGGATTGACCGTTAACGATAAAAGCCTTTTTACTGGGGATGGTATTCATGTGAATGAACTGGGTGTTGCAGCGCAGGCTAAGTTGATAGCGGATATGGTAAAATAAACTTTTAGTAGATTGTGTAATATCTTATAAATTGCATGCATGTATGCAACTTTTGCTTTTGCCATAACGATGCTTGGTGTGTTTTCTATTTTTGAAAACATAAAAGGAAATCAAAAATTTAGTGTGCTCAAGTATTACATGCTGTTAACAATAATTTGTTTTACAACGTCAAGTTTTTTTGATTTTTTAAATTTTTCGGGTTATTCTATTCCTTATTATAAAGAAATTTCGAGAATTATAGGTGCTATTTTGGTGCTTAATATGCTGTTTCTTATTGTGCTAAAAAAAGTGCCTAAATTCATTATTTTTGTAGAAGCTTTTCATCTGCTTTTCTTTATTGTTGAAATTTGCATGGGGTTTCAATTTCCTGAAATTATAGCCCAAAAGGTAGTGTTCAATTTAACACTTGCTCACAATATATTTTTCGCAATTAGTGCTTTTATTGTACTTTCTTCTTTTGTTTATTTAGCTGTTAAATTGTATAAAAAAAGAAACAATCAAAATTTGTATGATGCCAAGGTGAATCACTGGGTTTCTTGGTTGCTTTATTCATTACTTGCTTTATCTGTTTTTCAAGCAACACTTGTTATTTTAAATACACTCCATATTATTTCATTTTATATCGATTCTATCATCTCATTATTTTATATCCGGGTTGCGCTGCTGTTTTTCATTTTATTTAGGCCTCGTTTTTTAGATGACGATAGTATTGCTGTATCCTTTAATGATTTGTTCCTTAATAAAAGCGCTATTTCGTTTGAAGATTTTGAGTTCCTGTTTTATAAGAATCATTACTATCTAAATATTGAGGCCAACCTCGATGATTTTGCTTTAAAGCTGAATCATAGTAAGGAGGAGGTACTGCAATTTGTGAGTTCTCAGCTGGATCAAAGTTTTGCCGAACTGCTCAATCAAAATAGGGTAGAATACCTAAGGCAGTTACTCAGGTCTAAAAAATACGAGTCATTTACCATTGAGGCACTCTCTGAAATGTCTGGTTTTGGGTCACGAAGGAGTATGTACAATTACTTTAATAAATACGTTGGCATGACGCCTAGCGAATTTATTAATTCTATTAACTAGTTGATTATCAGTTGTGCACAACCTGTTTGCACAACGTGCATGCCTTCGTTTACATATGCAATTTTGGCTTCATATAATTATCATACATATTGCATCAACATAGAAAAATTTCTATGTCATTGTTCGTAACACTTTACTGAAATTGCATTTTGTATGAAAAAGAGTTTTGAAAAATTTAAGTTGTATATAGCTCCTTTTGGATTAAGTGACGCCAACTTTGACTTATTGGTAGGCTTTTGTGAGCAAGTTCAATTTAAAAAGGGGGATGTAGTAATGAAGGCTGGCGAAAAACAAAACTCTATTTATTTTATTGCAAAGGGGATAGTTAGAAATTATGTATTATCTCAGGAGGGTGAAATTAAAACCTACGGATTTAGGGTAGAAAATATGCTCATTACTGGTTATGGATTGCATAATTACAAAAATGAGCACAGAGCCAAGGTAAATATTGAGTGTTTAGAAGAATGTGCGCTTATAAAAATACCTTTACAAGCGCTAAAATTTTTGGAGGAACATAGTAAAGAAGCGCATAAGGTAGGTAGGTATTTAGCAGAAGCTCATACTTTGGAATTGGTTGAATTTATTATTGATATTGATACTTTGCCAATTTTAGAACGGTATAATAATTTAGAAAAAACCTTTCCCAACATCCATCAACGTGTTCCTCAACATATCATTGCTTCTTATTTAAGAATCACGCCTGTGCATTTGTCTAATGTTAAAAAGCGGAACTTACAATTAAATAAAACAGTTGCCTCATCATAGTTAGAAATTTTTCTAACTATGATTTATTTATATTATGTTATTAAAATAGTTTAACATTTTTCATCTTGTTCTAAACGTTAAACTATTTTAATATAGAAAAAATTTGAATCTTATTTCTTTGTGGCATTAAAAGAAATAAGATTATGTTCAAACGTATTATATCTACACTCCCCCCATTTTTATTATTTATTGTTTTAGCTACTAGCTGCTCTAAAGAGACAAGTGTTTCTCCTTTAGATCAAAGCAAAGTTTACCTAACTGGCGCAGGTGCAACACCTACCAAGTGGTATTTAACCAGCTATGTATCTACGGCTACGGTGCTTCCCTTAAACTATGCACAAAAGCGTTATTACAAAACCTTTGGTGCTAATAATCTATACAAAGACAGTGATGGTT
>JBEDIY010000042.1:0-2637 GCA_041173245.1 Bacteroidota bacterium
AGAAGCCCTGAATAAGCGCACACATTTCTGGTAAACCTTGCACCCTATTATGAATAAAAAATACCTGGCCACCGCGCTCTGTTTCATAATAAATAGCGTCTCTAATAAAATCGTCATTAAATACCTGCACTTCTGTTTGAATGGGTTGCCTATTGGGTGGCGGCGTATTAATAATGCTTAAATCTCTTGCCCCCATTAAACTAAACTGAAGCGTACGCGGAATAGGCGTGGCCGTGAGCGTTAAACAGTCGACACTTGTTTTTAAAGTCTTTAATTTTTCTTTGTGTCCTACCCCAAATTTTTGCTCTTCGTCAATAATCATGACACCTAGGTCTTTGAATTTTACCTCTTTGCCCAAAATGCCATGCGTACCAATAATGATATCTATTTTTCCTTCTGCTAATTTTTGTAGGGTTTCCTTTTTTTCTTTAGCCGATTTAAAACGGTTGATAAAATCTACAGTAACCGGAAAATCAGAAAGTCTTTCTTTAAAGGTTTTATAGTGCTGAAACGCTAAAATGGTGGTAGGCACTAGCACGGCGGCCTGCTTACCATCCACCACCGATTTAAATGCCGCGCGCACCGCTACTTCTGTTTTACCAAAACCCACATCACCACAAACCAACCTATCCATGGGCGATGTAGACTCCATATCACGCTTAACATCTTGGGTGGCTTTGTACTGATCGGGCGTGTCTTCGTAAATAAAAGAAGCCTCTAGTTCAGTTTGTAAATAATTATCGGGCGCATGCGCAAAACCAACCTGTGATTTACGCGCGGCATATAATTTAATCAAATCAAAAGCTACTTCTTTAACCTTAACTTTTGTTTTTTCTTTGAGCTTGGCCCACACATCGGAACCTAGCTTATTTATTTTAGGCATCGTGCCTTCTTTACCCGTATACTTTGATATTTTATGTAACGAATTAATGTTTACATATAAAATATCACCCTCTTTATAAATGATACGCACTGCTTCCTGCGTTTTACCATTCACCTCAATTTTTTGAAGCCCAGAGTAGGTGCCCACTCCATGATCTATATGTGTTACATAATCGCCAGGTTGTAAGTCCCGCAAGGTTTTGAGCGTAATGGCCTTGTTTTTATTATAAGCCTGCTTGACCTTGTATTTATGGTAACGCTGAAAAATTTGATGATCGGTGTAACAAACAATTTTTAAATCGTTGTCAATAAATCCTTCATGAATACTGGTAGGAACCGGAACAAAATTAATTTCAGTTTTGAGGTCTACAAAAATGCTGTGTAAGCGCTCTAACTGCTTTACTTGCTCTGCAAAAATATACAACGAAAAGCCTGCGCCTTCATGTGCTTTTAAATCTTTGATGAGTAAATCAAACTGTCTGTTAAATGAAGGTTGTGGTTTGATATGGCACTCAATTTCGAGTGTTGCATTTTTTGGATGCATACCAAACTCAATGTGGTGGCGGCCCGCAAGGGACGCCATAATATCACCGGAAGTAACAAAATCATTAAGGGTAACGTCGTGCATGACGCGTGTATCGTCTTCGTCATCACTATTTTGCATGCGGTATCCGCTATCGAGTAACGATACAAAACCTTCTAGATCTTCGTATTGCAGGTCTACTTTTTCCCCAATAAAAGAAAGGTCTTTGGTCCATACCACCGTATTCTGTTTTAAGAATTCAAAGAGTGACACTTTTTCGCCGGTAGTAAATTGTGTTTCTACATTGGGGATAATATTTACCTGCAAAAGCTTGCGTTCGGAGAGCTGCGTTTCGGGATCAAAAATTCGAATAGAGTCTACCTCATTGCCAAAAAGTTCTACGCGGTATGGCTTTTCGTTTCCAAAAGAATAGATATCTAAAATACCACCTCTAATAGCAAACTGTCCGGGTTCATACACAAAATCAGAACGCTTGAAACCATACATCACAAAGAGTTCTAGCAAACTCTCCATATTAATGGTGTCATTGGTTTTTATAGATATAATATTGGACTTGAGGGTTTCCGACAACACCACTTTTTCAAAAATAGCTTCGGGATAGGTCACCAACATTTTTTTATTACCCCCCGCCGCTAACTTCGTTAGCGCCTCGGTCCGGAGCATCACATGAGAACTGTTTAACAATTTAAAGTTCTTCCTGTTTTTGAATGACGAAGGAAAATAAAACACATCAAGTACCTTGGAAATATTTTCGAGTGTGTTGTGGAAATAAGCCGCTTCTTCTGCGTCTTGGAGTATTACAATATGATTGAGCGTATCTGTTTGTGTGTGCGCAAAAACACTGGCCACAAAAAATTCGGCACTACTGCCTTGGAGGTTTTTTAAATAGATTTTTTGGGGTTGGGGCAATAGAAGGCTGCTCACCAATTGATTTAGGTGGGGGGCATTATTAAACTGCGCTAGCAACACATCCAAATTCATAACGTAATCTCCGGCGCAAAGATAACGAAACCGACTCCAAAGTCATAAGACTGCCCAAATTAAACGCCACAAACGCATGATCCGCGCAAAACGAATGAGCCACGCCACAAACGAATGATCCGCGCAAAAACGAGTAGTCCGCGCCCAAACGCATGAGCAGCTACATCATTAGTAACTCGCGTCCGTATTTACAGTTATTTGAATCCGCGTTTGCTTGCCAACCTCCACCC
>JBEDIY010000043.1:0-12116 GCA_041173245.1 Bacteroidota bacterium
CTGCACCTAACTTTTTTTCTACGACGGCTTCGCCACAATTTTCGGTGCGTGTAGCAGAAAATGTATACCTGAGAAACGATTGGCAGGACAGTATGTACACACGTATTTTATCAAGTAGCACACCTACGAGTGGCAAATATGTATATAGTGACAACGATTTTATTTTTTTAGGAAAAGTTGTTGAATCCGTAACTGGCATGGGTTTAGATGCCTATGTTAACGAAAAATTTTATGCCCCGCTTGGTATGCATAGCACCGGTTTTTTACCAACGGCAAAAATGCCACTCAGTAAAATTGTTCCCACCGAAGTTGAAACTCATTTTAGAGCACAACAAATGCATGGCGATGTGCATGACGAAGGTGCTGCCATGTTTGGTGGTGTAGCCGGGCATGCAGGACTGTTTAGTAATGCTTATGATTTAGCAAAGCTCTATCAAATGCTATTAAACGGTGGTGTTTTAAACGGCACACGTTATTTCAAAAAGTCTACCATTCAAAAATTTACAGCATATAGTTCTAGCATTTCTAGAAGAGGATTGGGATTTGATAAACCTGAAAAAGACAATGCCACCAGAAAAGAAGCCTACCCTTCTAAAAGCGTATCTCCTGAAACCTATGGTCACACTGGATTTACGGGTACATGCGTTTGGGTAGATCCCACAAAGCAACTTGTTTATATCTTTTTATCAAGTAGGGTTTCTCCTACTAGAAACAATTCCAAATTTGGTAGATTAAATGTGAGACCTAACATTCAGGAAGCCATCTACAACGCAATCCAATAAAATAGGCTACCTTCCTGTCAAGCACTATTAATAAAGTGTGCGGCGCTCATGATATCAATTGCCATTGTAGATGATCACCGCCTCATGCGGGCTGGACTAGCCAATATGATAGCAGGGTTTAAAGGGTATAAAGTAACCCTGGAAGCAGAAAATGGAAAGCGCTTTATTGAAGCCCTTAAACCAAACAAGCCGCCAAGCATTGTACTGCTTGATATCAATATGCCAGAAATGGATGGATATGAAACAGCGCAATGGATCCGTAAAAACCTACCTGATACAAAAATGATTGCGCTGAGCATGTACGACAATGACTATGCCATCATACAAATGTTAAAAAATGGCTGTCATGGGTATTTATTAAAAAATTCGGAACCCATGCTACTATATACCGCCTTCAATGAAATAAAAAAGTACGGGTATTTTAGTAACGATATGGTTTCTGATAAACTCATTCATTATATCGGTGACGAATCGGCTCTAAAAAAACAACAGGATCAGGTAAATCAGCTAACAGACAAAGAAATAACATTTATGGGCTGGGTATGTACCGATAAAACCTATAAAGAAATTGCCAATATCATGTTTATTAGCCCGCGCACAGTAGATACCTACCGCGACCATTTATTTAGAAAATTAGACGTAAAAACAAGGGTGGGCCTCGCACTTTTTGCGATCAAAAATAACTTAGCAGTACTATAGTTTTTATGGATTAATTTTATTTCATGTCAGGGATAAAGCGGAGTCTATTTTTTATTGGGGGTTGGTTGCTAACAATGCAAGCATTTACCCAAGCGCCTCCTATTGGCAATTGGCGTCTACACCATAGTTATGCAGGTACTGTAAACCTAGTAAAGGGAGATAAAATTTACACGGCAACCCCGCAGGCTATTTTTAGCACTAACCCTACCGGAGGTTTTGAATATTTTAATAAGTTAACCGGTTTATCGGAAGCATCTATTGCTACGATTCAGTGGGATCATGAAACAGAGCAGCTTGTAGTAGCCTTTAACAATAACAACATTGATATTATTAAAGGAGGACTTGTAAAAAACATATATGACCTTGTAAGAACGAGTAGCATTAAAAAAATAAATTCAATTTATTGTGAAAAAGGAATGGCGTATGTAGCTACAAACATTGGCGTTGTAGTCATTAATCTATTTAAATATGAAATTAAAGAAAGCTGGATTTTAGGTGCCAATGGTAATAGTATCGAAGTATTTACATTAACCAAAGACAGCAATTTTTGGTATGCTGCTACAAGTAGTGGCATTTATAAAACGCCATTATCTAATACAAATCTTGCCGATGCAAAATCTTGGACTATATTTTATGCGACGGTAAATAATGAGCCCATAAAAAAAATAAGTACTGCGCCTACTGGACTCATTATTGAAAAAAATGATAGCTTGCTTCTCATTCAACCTACTGCAATTACTACTCTATTTTATAAAGCATCAGAGCAAATTAAATGTTGGCAGTTTAACGAACAAAAATTAACTATCGGCACAATAAGTGGGCAAACAAAAAAAGCATTCATGTATCACAGCGCTATTGATAATTCCAATCTATTGGTTTTTGAACAAGCTGGTGTTTTAATCCATCCAAATGCATGTATATTTTCGAGTGGTACTATTTGGATAAGCGATAGCACCACAGGCCTTATTAAATTAGATCCTACTAGCAAAAACATTACAAGTATTATTCCGAGTGGACCTGCGGGTCA
This sequence comes from Bacteroidota bacterium, assembly GCA_041173245.1. Taxonomy (GTDB): domain Bacteria; phylum Bacteroidota; class Bacteroidia; order Chitinophagales; family Chitinophagaceae; genus Sediminibacterium. The sequence continues at coordinate 2,509 of JBEDIY010000043.1, forward strand.
AATTACCACTGCACTGCAAGCTACAAGTAATAATATCATAGCCGCTTCCAATACAAAACCGGGTTTATTTATTTTAGAAAACGGAAAATGGCTTATCCAAAAACAAAACGGGTTAGATAGTGTAACAGGGGTTCAATTCATTGCAACGAATCAATTTGACAATAGCGTTTGGCTTACCACTGCACAAATGGGCATAGCGAAGTGGCAAAACAACAAAGTTCAAATATTCAACCACCGCAATAGCAGCCTCATTGGTGGAGCAAACAACACCTGTTTCACAAGTGGTGTAGCCGCTGATAATAAAGGAAACACCTGGATTAGTAATACAGGCACTACTTCGTCAATTCATGTACATCAACCCGATGGAAAATGGACTGGATTTACAAACCCATTTGGAATTACAGATGCAGGTGCACTAGAAATAGATGACGCATCACAAATTTGGTGTGTTACAAAAAATGCAAATGGATTACTTGTATATAACCCTGGAAATTCATTAACCTCCAGCGCCGACGATAGATGGAAACAATACAAAGCAGGATCAGGACTCGGCAATTTACCAAGCAACCAAGTGAACTGTACTGCAAAAGATAAAAATGGATTTATTTGGATTGGTACAGATAGAGGTATTGGAATTATACAATGTACAGAAAATGTTTTTACACCTACTGGTTGTGAAGCACTCCTTCCAGTAGTCCAGCAAGATAGATTTGCAGGACTTTTATTTAAGGATGAAAATGTACAAACCATTGCCGTTGATGGTGCAGATAGAAAATGGGTGGGTACAAAAAATGGTGTTTGGTTAATTAGTGCTAACGGCGAAAAAGTTATTTATAGATTTTCGTCAAGCAATAGTCCATTACCAGGCAATGATATTTCTAAGATTTCTATTGATCCACTTACAGGCGAGGTTTTTATCGCTACAAATAATGGACTTTGTAGTTTTAGAAGTACGGCAACGGAACCCCTAAGCACACAGCAAAAAGTGCTTGTATTTCCAAATCCTGTTCCACCAGGATACAATGGTAGTATAGCTATAAGAGGTTTAACAACGGGTGCACTTGTAAAAATCACCAACTTATATGGTGCGCTAGTTTATCAAACCAGAGCACTTGGTGGCCAAGCTATTTGGGATGGAAAAAACACGAGTGGTGTAAAAGTAGCCAGTGGTGTTTATTTAATTATTTGCAGAGACGATAGTGGTGTAGAAAAAATTGCAACAAAAATTACAATTGTACAGGGTAGGTAATATTATTTTTTTTGAAAATCATAAAACCTAGCTACCACAAATTTTGAAGTTCCTTGTTCGCCTGGTGCTACACGGTACATCAATCGGCGCATCTTACCAGTAGGTTGTTGCACCCCGTTTGCATCTTTTTCATATAGTGGATACGTGCGCATTAGAACGCCTTCCAAAAGCATATATTTATCTGAGCCCTTGTAACCATCTCTAAGTCTTGGATCATCTAAAATGTCCGGGAATACAATGGGAGCTACCGATTTATTTTCTTGAGAGCTAATGGCAATTACTGAACTTTTATTGAGTGAATCTTGGGGAGCAACATATAATAGTAATTCAGGAAAACCATCTTTGTTAAGGTCATCTACTTCTGTACCAATTAGAACACCTTTTAATTCAAAACTAAAATCACGTGCTTCACTTTCAAAGCCAACAGGATAAATAGTGATTGGATTTTTTTCAGCCGATTTATTTTGACAGTTAACACGAAAGCCGGCCTTACCCACTTTCATGGTGGTATCCATACGGCGACCTTGTGCCACTAGTAAAGTTGGTATCAAAACCATAGCGCAAAAAAGCGTACGAATAAACATTAACCGCATACAAAAAATTAATTTAGAGCCCTAAGTTAAAAAAAATAACGGTGCAATTACATATTCCTTCTATATTGTCCGCCTACTTCGTACAAGGCTTCCGTTATTTGCCCTAAAGAACAGTATTTAACGGCTTCCATCAGTGATTCAAACAAGTTTTCACCAGCAATCGCTGCCTTTTTTAAAGATGCAATTTTTGCAGGTGCCACGAGCTCGTTACGCTTCCAAAAAGCATGTAAATTATCAATTTGCCTGTCCTTTTCAATAGTTGTAGAACGAATCACTTCGGTCGGTAAAATAGTAGGACTTCCTTTTTTATTTAAAAAACTATTAACGCCAACAATCGGAAGTTCACCGGTATGTTTTAGCGTTTCGTAGTACATGCTTTCTTCCTGAATTTTATTGCGCTGGTACATTCTTTCCATAGCGCCTAGCACACCGCCTCTCTCACTAATTTTTTCAAATTCAATTAACACCGCTTCCTCCACCAAATCTGTTAAGGCTTCAATAGCAAAACTACCTTGTATAAAATTTTCAGTTTTTGCTGCACCTAGTTCTTTATTAATAATTAATTGAATCGCCATCGCCCTTCTAACACTCTCTTCTGTGGGCGTTGTTATAGCTTCATCGTAAGCATTGGTATGCAAGCTATTGCAGTTATCATAGATGGCATAAAGTGCTTGGAGCGTTGTTCTGATGTCATTAAAATCAATTTCTTGCGCGTGCAAACTTCTACCACTTGTTTGAATATGGTATTTTAATTTTTGAGAACGCTCGTTTCCTTTGTATTTTAATTTGATGGCTTTAGCCCAAATTCTGCGGGCCACCCTACCTATTACACTGTATTCAGGATCCATACCATTACTAAAGAAAAAAGATAAGTTAGGCGCAAAATCATCGATATGCATACCCCTACTTAAATAATATTCTACATAAGTAAAACCATTGGAAAGCGTAAACGCAAGTTGCGTAATTGGATTGGCGCCTGCTTCGGCAATATGATACCCGCTAATACTTACACTGTAAAAGTTTTTGACTTCATGTGAAATAAAATAAGACTGCACATCGCCCATTAATTTAAGTGCAAACTCGGTAGAAAAAATACATGTATTTTGAGCCTGGTCTTCTTTTAAAATATCTGCTTGCACCGTACCGCGCACACTAGATAATGCAGTAGCTTTTAATGTTGCATATACATCAGGAGGAAGCACTTCGTCACCACTTAATCCAAGTAGTTGAAGTCCAAGTCCACTATTACCTTCAGGTAGTTTACCACCACTATCTGATACCGCATAATTTGGAGGTGTTGAAGAACCATATTTTGTATGTAACGCTTTTTGAACAAGGTGCTCTGCATTATTTGAGGCAATCCATTTTTCACAAAGTTGATCAATGGCAGCATGCATGAAAAAGGCCAAAATAATTGGAGCGGGACCATTGATGGTCATGCTCACTGATGTTTTTGGATCACATAAATCAAAGCCACTGTATAGTTTTTTAGCATCGTCAATGGTGGCAATATTAACACCGCTATTTCCAATTTTTCCAAAAATATCAGGACGCGTAGCCGGATCTTCTCCATATAAAGTAACACTGTCAAATGCAGTTGATAATCGTATTGCAGGTTGATCTACAGAAACGTAATGAAACCTTCTATTGGTTCTTTCCGGGCAGCCTTCCCCAGCAAACATTCGGGTAGGATCCTCGCCTTCCCTTTTAAGTTCAAATACACCAGCCGTGTATGGAAATATTCCAGGTACATTTTCTTGTAACTGCCATTTTAAAATACTACCACTATCAGAATACGTGGGCAGCATTACTTTTGCAATTTTACTGCCACTGAGTGATGTTGTAGTAAGTGGAATAGAAATATTTTTATCCCGAATGATATAAGTTAAAAAATCGGCAGTATATTTTTTTACAACAGATGGCCACTTGTCAATTAATACTTTGCAATTTGGATCTAGTGCGGCTTCAATATTTTCTTTCGCTTTTGCAACCTCCTTTAAGGCGACTTCATTTTTATGGTCCTCAAGTATTTCAAGGGTTCCGTTTAACTGATATAGTTTTGTTGCAAGTGCTACTTGCTCTAATACCCAAGCATCATAGGATCTGTTATTGGCTGCTATTTCAGCGAGGTAACGCACTTTATTGGATGGAATAATGGGCGCTTGCTGTGCTGATTTTTTAAGATCTTCTGAAACACTATTTACGTTAGCGCTTGGTGTAAAAATGATGCCTGTTTTAGCGGCTACTGTTTCAAAAATTAAATCTACCAGTTTGTGAATACCAGGGTCATTAAACTGCGCCGCAATAGTGCCTACTACAGGAAGTGTTTCATCTGCAGCTTCCCACAATTGATGGCTACGCTTATACTGCTTTCGTACATCATGTAACGCATCTTTTGCACCAGACTTATCAAATTTGTTCATGCAAATAATATCTGCATAATCAATCATGTTTATTTTTTCTAGTTGTGATGCCGCTCCATATTCTGGCGTCATAGCATACATACTCACCGAACAATAATCGATAATAGAAGCGTCGCTTTGTCCGACACCCGCCGATTCTAAAATAATAAAATCGTAACCTGCCGCTTTACAAATATCAATAGCACCTGATACATGTTTACTCAACGCAACATTTTCTAATCTGGTGGCCATACTGCGCATGTAAGCCCTAGGATGCGCGATAGCATTCATTCTAATGCGGTCACCAAGTAGTGCGCCACCTGTTTTTTTCTTGGATGGATCTACAGAAATAACTGCAATCGTTTTACTAGGAAACAAATACAAGTAACGCCTTACAATTTCATCTGTAATAGAACTTTTACCGGCACCACCCGTACCCGTGATTCCTAGAACTGGAATCTGAGCAGTAGATGCAGTTGTATTTATTTCTTGGTGATCCTGATTTTCTAATCGAGTAATGGCCCTAGCAACATTTCTAACATCGATGGGACCGCCTAATGTAAATGGCTTACTAAAATCTCCTTTGTCTTCAACTTCAAAATCTGATAAAGTAATTAATTCTTTAATCATGCCTTCAAGTCCCAAACGCCTACCATCATCCGGTGAATAAATTTTTGTAATGCCGTATGCATGCAACTGATCCATCTCCTCTGGTAAAATAGTACCGCCACCACCACCAAATATTTTGATGTGTCCATATCCATTTTCTACGAGTAAGTCACGCATGTAACTAAAGAATTCGATATGACCACCCTGATAACTTGTTATAGCAATGGCTTGCGCATCTTCTTCTATGGCGCAGGAAACAATTTCTTGCGCTGTTCTATTATGACCCAAATGAATAATTTCGGCACCTTGTGCTTGTAAAATTCGGCGCATGATATTAATGGAAGCATCATGCCCATCAAATAAACTTGCGGCGGTTACTATTCTAATTTTGTGCTTATTGGCATTGTTCATAGCTACATCCTATTCAGCAGCAAAAATAATACTTTACAGACATAATATTAACAATTGTTAGTTTTATAAATACCATACAATATTCTAGTTTAAGGTATTAATTTGCAATCAAATCTATACTATGCAGTTTGCGGTATCAATAAATCAAGAAACTGGCTATCAGGTGGTGGAACTCCAAGACAAACAAACAGGAACCACGGCCCAGCTTTATTCGTTTGGAGCCCTTCTAAATGCATTTAAAATACCTACCAAAACCGGAACCTTTAATGGTATAGATGGCTTTTCTAGTATCAACGATGCTGTAGCAAACGCTACCGCAGGATTTAAAAGTTCCAAATTAAGTCCCTTTGTTTGCCGCATGCAACATGGTAAGTACATCTTCGATCATACAGCGTATACCATAGAAGGTTTTTATTTGGGTGAACACGCAATTCATGGATTATTGTTCAATGCATCTTTTGAAATAACAGAAACAAAATCAACAGAATTAGAAGCGTCGGTCAAATTTAGCCATCAGTATCAAGGAACAGATGCGGGCTATCCTTTTCCTTTTACATTACATGTTACATGGAAACTAACCGCCGGCAATACACTTCAAGTGTTTACAACAGCTACCAATAACCATAGCAGCGCTATTCCTTTTTCGGATGGGTGGCATCCCTATTTTACGGTGGGCGAAACCATTGATAGCGCTACGCTTTCATTTACAACAAACAAGCAACTTGAATTTAGTGCAGATCTGTTGCCTACCGGTAATACCATTGAAGATAACCGCTTTGTGGGTGGACAAAAAATGGAAGGTATTTTTTTAGACAATTGTTTTTTACTGGATAATCATTCGGAAACGAAGCACAGTTGTACCTTAAAAAATGATACAGTAACGTTAACAATAACGCCAGACAAACAGTATCCTTACTTGCAAATTTATACGCCGCCGCACCGAAAAAGTATTGCTATCGAAAATTTAAGTAGTGCGCCAGATAGTTTTAACAACGGCATTGGACTACTAGTTGTTGAACCAGAACATACCCTCGAATTTTCAACAACCTATACACTTACTACAAATAAAACCTTATAATTCAGCTACCGCAGTCGTACTAATTTCAACATTGACACCCCTTGGTAATCCTTTAACAGCAAAGGTTTCACGCGCAGGAGGCATATCAGTAAAGTAGCTGCCGTACACTTCATTCACTTTTGCAAAAAGTGCCATGTCGCTTAAAAGAATGGTGGTTTTAACAATATGACTGAATGATATTTTTGCTTCTGCTAATATGGCTGCAATATTTTTCATCACCAGGTGCGTTTCTTCTTCAATACTAGTGGTCACTGTTTCACCGGTTACTGGATCAAGTGCAATTTGACCACTGATAAAAATAAAACCATTGGCTTTAACAGCTTGGTTGTATGGACCAATTGGCGCAGGGGCCAAATTCGTTTGTATTATTTCTTTAGGCATCGCTTTATTTTAAAGTTTAAGCAAGTTGATGATTTTCTATGAGTTTGCCAACCTAAATTTGCAATGAGCGATACATCAACATTAACTACCTAAGTACCATGGCAACATTTTTACTCATCTACACAGCAACAGCACACGCCAGTGTTTGCTTGAGTAAAGACGGAGTTGTACTTGCATGTTTAGAAACAACTGACCAAAAAACGCATGCCAGTTTTATACAGCCTGCCATTGAATCCCTTTGTAAGCAAACAAGTATTCCCCTAAGTAGCATTGATGCCATCAGCATAAGTATGGGGCCAGGAAGCTATACTGGGCTTCGAGTTGGGATGGCAACAGCAAAGGGTATTGCCTACGCCATGGGTAAACCACTCATTGGCATCAATACCCTTCAAATTATGGCAGCTGCAGCAAAACTTAAACATCCGGGCAACAATACAGCCATTTGTGCCCTGTTGGACGCTAGAAGAATGGAGGTTTTTACAGGTATTTATTCGCATAATTTGGAGCCTACAAAAACAAGTGCTGCCCTTATTTTAGATGCGCAATCTTTTGAAAATGAATTAGCAAACGCTGCTATTTTATTTGTGGGAGATGGTGCAGAAAAATTTAAGACCATTTGTAATCATCCCAACGCTCATTTTGATACAACTTTAAGCTATGGCGCTGCTGATATGATAGCATTAACCGAAAATGCTTTTACATTAACCGATTATTTGGATCTTGCCTATAGTGAACCGCTTTACATCAAAGCATTCCACGATACACGTAAGGCTTGATTTTTATGCCTTTTGACTTAAGCCAAATTAAAATTATTTATTATAAGTTATTTCTACATTATCATTTTCTTAGTGTATCTTCACATTGCAATTTAGTTTATTAACCCCCCAATAACTCTTTATTGTCATGAGCAATTCATTACAATCAGTGGTTTTAAATAATGGAAAAGCACCCGTAAAAGTAGATTTTTTGCATGCCAAAAAAGCTGCTCTTATACTTCGCTCCATTAACCACAAACTTCGTCAACAAATCATCAAATTACTGGACGAAAGTCAGAAAATGACGGTGACCGAAATCTATGTAAAACTTAGACTCGAGCAATCTGTAGCATCACAACATTTAGCCATCTTAAGAAGAGCTGGAATTGTTGCAACGACTAGAGAAGGCAAGTTTATTTTTTATTCTGTCAACTACACGCGTTTAGCAGAAGTAGTTGGTTTTGTAGAAACACTTGTTGGCTAGAATTTTTATTACATCATGTTTGTACAACAATTATATACCGGATGTATTTCAGAATCAGCGTATTATATTGAAAGTAGTGGCGTAGCTGCCATCATTGATCCATTACGGGATATTGATGCGTACCTACAACTTGCCAAGCAAAGAAATGCTACCATCAAATATATTTTTGAAACGCACTTTCATGCCGATTTTGTTTCTGGCCATTTAGACTTAGCTGCTGCAACCGGCGCTAGCATTGTGTATGGGCCAAATACAGTTACAAAATTTGAAGTTACTGTAGCAAAAGACAATCAAGTTTTTGAGATAGGTGATGTTACACTACAAGTACTTCATACACCTGGACATACACTTGAAAGCAGTTGTTATTTACTTAAAGATACAGCCGGAAAAGACCACGCTATTTTTACAGGTGATACCCTTTTTGTGGGTGATGTAGGCAGGCCAGATCTAGCGCAAAAAGACAACGAAATAACCATCGAAGATTTAGCCGGCATGCTATACGATAGTTTACACGAAAAAATAATGCCCCTCGCTGATGATGTCATTGTTTATCCGGCACATGGAGCTGGCAGTAGTTGCGGCAAAAATTTAGGGTCCGAAACATTTAGCACTATTGGTACGCAAAAACAAACCAACTACGCTTTACAACCACAATCAAAAGAAGACTTCATAATCGCAGTAACAGATGGCCTTACTGCACCTCCTCAATATTTTCCAATCAACGCCAAAATAAATAAGGAAGGCTACGAGAGTTTAGATACTGTTTTAGCAAATGGTTTAAAAGCATTAACCGTTGCATCTTTCAAAGAACAAATAACAACATTTGAACCCGTTATTTTAGATACTAGAAATGCGACTTTGTTTACACAATGTTTTATTCCTGGTGCTATAAGCATTGGCTTAGAAGGCCGTTTTGCAGAATTTGCTGGAACTATTTTACCATTTGATAAAGCGATACTACTTGTTTGTGAACCAGGTACCGAAAAAGAATCTATTGTTAGGCTTGCGCGTGTTGGATTTGAAAATATGATTGGACATTTAGCAGGTGGCTTTGATGCATGGACAAAAGCAGGCGAGCCCATCGATTTAATTATTGATGTAGAAGCTGATGAACTTGCCATGGACATCCCATTTGATCCAAACATGGTGATTGTGGATGTTAGAAAAACTTCGGAATTTGATAAAGGTCATATAAAGGAAGCGTTAACCATTCCATTAGATGAATTAACAGACCCTGCAAGTATGGCAAACTTTGACGACAATCAAAATATTTATATTCACTGCGCGGGCGGATACAGAAGTGTCATTGCTTCTTCCCTTATCAAAAGACAGGGCATTCATAATATTAGAAATGTAGTGGGGGGATTTAAAGCAATAAGCGAACTGCCTGATAAATTTGACATTGAGCAAACCGTAATTGCAGAAGAAGTGAAAGCTTAATCTAATCGAACGTCATTACAACGCAATTTAAACCATCAGGTGTGCATATTTTTCTGCCTCTTCCGTCCATTTCCATCTGCGATGACTCCACAAATAATTAGAAGGTCTTTTACGTATCGCCTCTTCAATTTTTTGAATTAAAAGTTTAGTAAGCGCCCCTTCTTTATAATAATTTGGAGCCGTTGTAATAAGTTCTAATTCTGCTT
>JBEDIY010000044.1:0-11430 GCA_041173245.1 Bacteroidota bacterium
GCTACAACTCATGTATGGCGCCCTTATGGCGGGACACAAAGCAGCCATGGTTGCACCTACTTGGCCAACCATCAATGGCGACTATTTACCTAGTAATTTATTTTCCGACCCTAACTTTTTCCTAAACTTTATTGAAAACAAAATTCTTGTGCACTTCATGCACCGTGGTATCGCCTATATTTTGTTAGTACTCATAATTTATTGGACAGTGCAACTCTACCGAATTAATGGAAGCTCATTTTTTAACCGCATTAAAATACTACCCATCTTACTTGTTGTCTTACAAGTACTACTTGGTATAGCAAGCCTACTCTATGCGCGCAGCATTATACCTGGTGTATGGGGTATTTTTGAATGGATGGCACAAATACACCAATTAGTTGGGATGAGTTTGCTACTTAGTTTAGTAGCTACTTATTACGTGATGCGGGCACAAACAAAGTAAAATATCCAGGCAATACTTTTATGGAAAGATTTTGAGCGGTAGCAACGGCTTCGCCATCTATATGTAAGGGCGCTAATTTTAAATTATTAATTTCTAAACTAGGCGTTTGAAAGTATAAAATGTTTTTATGCTCCATGTCCTGGACAAGCTGCTCCATTTTGTTATTGCCACTTAATTGTTTTAAAATAGCGTAAGGTAATTTTACTTTGTGCATTTTTTGCACGATAATAACATCTAGTAGTCCATCATTTAGTTTTGCTTGTGGGGCAATGGTTACGTTGTTGCCAAATTGATTGCTATTGGCAATGCTAATTAAAAACGCGTCTGCAAAAAAACCAAAGTCAGGTAGTTTTATTTCAAAACCATACGGCTGTGCTTTAAAAAAATGAAGCAAACTTTCTTTGGTGTAATTGAAAAAACCGCGTTTTGCTTTGCGTGCAAAATTATGTGCTACTTGTGCGTCAAACCCGAGCCCACTAAGCATGCAGGAGAACATTTCATTAATTGTAAAAGCATCTACTGGCATGGTATTGCCATCAATAATTACCTGCAATGCTTTTTTAATTTTTGTAGGGATACCTGCAGCCCTTGCAAGTCCATTGCCTGAGCCTACTGGTAAAATGCCAAAGCGAACGGGTAAGGATGCAAACCCCTGAACCACCTGATTAACGGAGCCATCACCACCAACAATAATAATATCAGTAATTCTTTTTGCAACTATTTGTTCTTTAAGAAGGTTATAATTACCAGTCGCGTTGGTGTACTCAATCTCAAAAGAAATATGTACTGCATTTAATTTATCGGTTATAAAACCAATAAGTTTTTCTTTCTTGCGTGTCCCAGAAATGGGGTTCACTAAAAATAGCAGCTTACGTTGTAACATATTTACCATTTAATAAGCGCACTAGCCCATGTAAATCCACTTCCAAATGCCGCTAAACAAACAAGGTCTCCTTCTTTAATTAAATTTTTCTCATACGCTTCGCAAAGTGCGATAGGAACAGATGCAGCTGTTGTATTACCATACTGCATAATATTATTGTACACCTGATCATCGCTAAGGCCTAATTTTTGTTGCACAAACTGAGCAATACGCAAATTGGCCTGATGTGGTATTAGCATGTTTAAATCGGAAGCCTCGTAACCACTCGTGTGTAAGGATTCTAGTATTACTTCCGGAAATTTTACAATTGCTTTTTTAAATACTGCAGGACCATCCATAAATGGAAAGTTTTCTGCATTGTCAATCATTTTATGACTCAAAAACATTTGCCCAATGGCCGCTTCGTCAAAACTTGCATAGTTGCCCCAATGATTGGCATGCGTACCAGGGTTGTACATCGCTAATATTTCTGCAGCAGCACCGTCACTGTGTAAGTGTGTACTTAAAATTCCTTGGCCAGCATTTGTGGCGGGTTGTAAAACAACGGCGCCAGCGCCGTCTCCAAAAATGACAGAAACATTACGACCCCTAGTGCTAAAATCAAGTCCAAACGAATGTTTTTCACTTCCTATAACAAGTATGTTTTTATACATGCCTGTCTTTATAAATTGATCAGCAACGCTAAGTGCATATACAAATCCACTGCACTGATTTCTAATATCTAGTGCACCAATTTCTTTCATGCCCATCGCTCTTTGAACCAGTACGCCGCAGCCCGGAAAATAATAATCGGGAGAGAGGGTCGCAAATACAATAAAATCAATGTCTTCAGCTGTAGTGCCCGCTCTTTCAATGGCAATTTTAGCAGCTTCCACCGCCATGGTTGTGGTGGTTTCTTCGGTGCGGTGCGCGTATCTTCTTTCTTTAATACCTGTCCTTTCAACAATCCACTCGTCACTGGTTTCCATATAGGCAGTGAGGTCTTGGTTGGTTACCACATTAGAGGGTAAGTATTTTCCAATACCTGCAATTTTACTACTTAACATACATTACTTTTTTTAGATGCATTATTTGCTCCAAAAATAAAGCAGTTTCTTTTTCTACACTAACTATATCATTAGACTGAATCGGAGAGGCCATAACATGATTGCCCGCCTCCGGAATTGGTACCATTCTTTTTAAATTGGCAGGCGTAGCTATCCCTGCAAACATTTCTTTCATCGCCGATACTTTTACAACAGGGTCCTGATTTTTTTCATCCTTAAAATAATAAAGCGTTAGTAGCGGACATTTAATTTTATTAAAATGACTAGGTATCATGGTGGTTTCGAGTAATTCTTGCAACTCCACAATGGCTTCTAAACGGTAATGATCGTTCCAGTATTTTTTAAACTCAGGTGGTTTGTTTTTAATGATATTTTCTTTTCCGCCTGTCACCATTCTTGCTATTTGTAAGCCCCATGGGTTGTTGCTTAAAAATGCAAGAGGGTTATTGATAGCAATATTGGGAGAATATAAAACGAGTCCGGCTACATCTTCAAAATTAGATGCTAGTTCAAGTGCAACGGTTCCACCCGTAGAAGTGCCCATTAAAATAACCTTATCGCCAAGTTGTTTACCAATGGCATAGGCTTCCTTTGCCGACTCCCACAAACTAGTGGCGGTCATATTTACAAGTGGATCTATTGTATCAATACCATGTTCCGATAACCTTGCGAGGTACATATTGCATCCAAATTGTTTGGCAATATTTTTATGTACAGGATTACCTTCTTCCTGACTAGCGCTAAACCCATGCAAATACACAATTACATAAGGTGTTTTAGCTTTGGTGCTATCATTGGCCCAAACAATACGGGCTTCATTGTCTGGTTTTACCTTATGCTTTGCCTCATTAATAGCCACGTAAGCTTCCAGTGCGGCTGCCTCTGAAGGAACTTGTATTAAGTTATTGTTATAATTAGGAGTCGTGGGCTTAGGGCCTAAAAAATAAACAACGGCAAGCACTGCAACGAGTGCAGCTATCATCTTGAGTAAACGCTTCATAGTTAAATTTATAGGCGTAAATATCTTGTTTTCGCTTGATATTAGGGTAAACTAACCGTTAATTATTGGCATTCTGGCCTCTGCTTTGCTTTTATCGGGTTTCTTAGCTTATAATCCTTACCTTTGCAGCCTTAAAAAAGCACATGGAAATAAGAAACATCGCCATTATTGCGCACGTTGACCACGGCAAAACGACCCTAGTTGACAAAATTTTACACGCAACAAAGGTGTTTAGAGACAATCAAGAAACTGGCGACCTTATCATGGATAGCAACGAGCTAGAACGTGAGCGTGGTATCACCATCTTAAGTAAAAACGCATCTGTAACTTATAAAGGCGTAAAAATTAACGTTATTGACACTCCAGGTCACTCTGATTTTGGTGGTGAAGTAGAACGTGTATTAAAAATGGCCGATGGCGTTTGCTTGTTAGTCGATGCTTTTGAAGGTCCAATGCCTCAAACAAGATTCGTATTACAAAAAGCGCTTCAATTAAATTTAAAGCCAATTGTAATTATTAATAAGGTAGATAAACCAAACTGTCGTCCTGACGAAGTGCATGATGCAGTATTTGAATTATTCTTTAACCTTGATGCTACTGAGGAGCAATTAGATTTCCCTACATTTTATGGTAGCGGTAAAAACGGTTGGTTCAATGATACCTTAACAGCTTGTGATAATATCGATCCATTATTAGATGGTATCTTAAAATTTGTGCCACCGCCGGATGCAAAAACAGGTGCTACACAAATGCAAATTACGTCACTCGATTATTCTACATTCCTTGGCCGTATTGCCATTGGAAAAGTAGAGCGTGGTGTGATCAAAGAAGGCCAAAACGTAGTTTTGGTGCAGGCAGACGGTTCTATCAAGAAAAGTAAAGTGAAAGAGTTGTATGTGTTTGAGGGGATGGGTAAGCGTAAAGTAACAGAAGTAGTTTCTGGTGATTTATGTGCTGTGGTTGGACTTGAAGAGTTTAATATTGGTGATACCATTGCTGATCCTGAAACGCCAGAGGCTTTACCAGTCATTAGCGTAGACGAGCCTACCATGAGTATGACTTTTAGTATCAACAATTCTCCTTTCTTTGGTAAGGAAGGAAAGTTTGTTACCTCTCGTCACATTCGTGATCGTCTCATGAAAGAAACAGAAAAAAACTTAGCACTTCGTGTAGAAGAAACAGATAGTGCTGATAGCTTTTTAGTATACGGTCGTGGTATCCTTCACTTAGGTGTATTGGTAGAAACTATGCGTAGAGAAGGGTATGAGTTAACAGTGGGCAATCCACAAGTACTTGTAAAAGAAATCGACGGAAAAAAACATGAGCCTTTTGAAATATTAGTAGTTGATGTGCCTTCCGAATTTAGTGGTAAGGCTATCGACCTTGTTACACAAAAGAAAGGCGAAATGCTAGTGATGGAATCTAAAGGAGAAATGCAACACCTTGAGTTTGATATCCCTTCTAGAGGTCTTATAGGTCTTCGTTCTCAAATGTTAACACAAACTGCTGGTGAAGCTGTAATGGCGCACCGCTTTAATGAATATAAGCCTTGGAAAGGACCAATACCTGGTCGTAACAACGGTGTGCTTATTGCTAAGTTTGGTGGTACTACTACTGCTTACTCTATTGATAAGTTACAAGACAGAGGACGTTTCTTTATTGAACCAGGAGACGAAGTATACATCGGGCAAATTTTAGCGGAACACATTAAACCAGGTGATTTAAACATCAACGCTGTGGAAATGAAAAAGCTAACCAACCACCGCGCAAGTGGATCTGATGATAGCGTTCGTATCACACCAAAAACACAATTTACCCTAGAAGAGTGTATGGAGTACATTCAACAAGATGAGTGTATCGAAGTAACACCTAAATCTGTAAGAATGCGTAAAACGCATTTAGATGAAAATGATCGTAAAAACGCATCAAGATCTAACGGGTAACATTTAAAAGTTATAATGTAAAAAGGCCTCCGCAAGCGGAGGCCTTTTTTATGCAAAAAATTTTCGCGCAACAATCAAGCGCAACAATCAAGCGTAGCAATCTACGCGCAACTTTTGCAAAATAATATTTATTTATTAAGCGTATCCCACAACAAATCTTTCAGTGCACTTAATCCTGTGTTGGTCACAGAGGATATAAATACGTGTGGTACATTTTTTGGAAGTTCTTTTGAAATGGCTTCTTTTAATTCATCGTCAAGCATATCAGATTTACTAATCGCAATAATAAAATCTTTTTGAAGCATATCGGGGTTGTACTGCTCTAATTCGTTGCGCAGAATATCAAATTCTTTTTTGTGGTCGTCGCTATCTGCGGGAATCATAAAAAGTAAAATGGCATTACGCTCAATATGCCTTAAAAACCGGTGCCCTAGCCCTTTTCCTTCGGCGGCACCTTCAATAATACCAGGTAAATCTGCTATACAAAAAGAGCGGGAGTCTCTATATTCCACCATGCCAAGTTGTGGCGTTAAAGTGGTAAATGCGTAGTTCGCAATTTTAGGCGTAGCAGCTGTTATAGATGATAATAGCGTTGATTTTCCAGCATTTGGAAATCCAACAAGTCCTACATCGGCAAGTACTTTTAATTCTAAAAATTTGTAGCCTTCAATTCCTTCTTCTCCAGGTTGTGCATGATCGGGCACTTGATTGGTAGGGGTTGCAAAATTACTATTGCCTAATCCACCTCTTCCGCCTTTTATCCAAATAATTTCTTGACCGTCGTATAATATTTCGGCTTCTACATTTCCAGTTTCTTCGTCTTTGGCAATGGTACCTAGTGGAACTTCTAGAATAATATCTTTTCCATCATGACCGGTGCAATTATTTTTGCTGCCGCCTTCACCATTTTCTGCCAATACGTTTTTAAAATAACGCATGTGAAGGAGCGTCCAAAGTTGGGCGTTGCCTTTTAATATAATATGGCCACCTCTGCCACCATCACCACCATCGGGTCCACCTTTTGCAGTGAGTTTATTGCGCATGAGGTGTCTAGCACCAGCGCCACCATGGCCGCTGCGACAAAAAATTCGGATGTAGTCTATAAAATTATTTCTTTCAGACACTTGTTTCGTTCAACACGTATTTTGTGAGAGGACAAAGGTACAAGGTTATACGGTTAACCCGCCTACTAAAATGGTCACCATATTTTCTTCTAATGCTGCAGCCGTAATTTTTTGTTTAGAACGGTGCCAGCTCTCAATACCACTGATGGCGTGTAACAAAATCAGAACAGCTGTTGCGGCATCAATAGGTTTGATCTCTTTGTTTTTAATACCTGTTTCAATAATGGCTGCAAGGCGTTTGCGATAAATGCGGCGTTGGTTTTGAAAATTAGATAGGTAAGGGTCATTCAAATGTTTCCACTCTCTATCACTTACATATACTTCTTCGTAATTGTTTACCATTTCAACAATATGAAAACGAAGTATCTTTTCAATTTTTTGAATCGCCGGGATGGGCTCCGATTCTATTTCGTCGAGCTTTTGTAAGAAACGGTTGGCAACACTAAAACATAGTTCATGTAGGAGTTCTGTTTTGGATTTGATATGGTTGTATAGGCTAGCTGCTTCTACACCCACCGATTCGGCAAGGTCACGCATACTTGCTGCTTTAAAGCCCTTTTCTCTAAATAAAATAGCGGCTTTACTAACGATTACGTCTTTACGGGTCGTATTTTTTTCTGTTTTTATCCTTGCCATATGCTTGTATTTGCACTAACATGCGTTAGCGGTTTATGCTAAGTTATTAGTTTTTCCCGTTAGTTTTCCCATTTGTACCCAAAAAGCCTATTTTCGCACCCGTAATAAATCAAATTATATGTCATTAGTAGTAGTAGGTTCGATGGCTTTTGATGCCATTGAAACACCGTTTGGAAAAAGTGATCGAATTATTGGTGGTGCGGGCACTTATATTGCCTGGTGTGCTTCCAATTTTACCCCAGTAAAACAAATTTCTGTGGTTGGTGGTGATTTTCCGGAATCGGAACTAGCGGCGCTTACTGCTCGTGGTGTAGACCTCGAAGGTGTTCAAATCAAAAAAGACGAAAAAACATTTTTCTGGAGTGGCCGTTACCACATGGATATGAATTCACGTGATACACTTGAAACACAGTTAAATGTGCTTGAAAATTTCGTGCCTGTTGTACCAGATAGTTTTCAGGATTGCGAATTTTTGATGCTTGGTAATTTAGTGCCTAGTGTTCAAAGTAGCGTGATCAAGCAATTAAAAAACCGTCCAAAGCTCATTGTCATGGATACCATGAACTTTTGGATGGAAATTATGATGGATGATTTATTACACACAATTAGTTTAGTAGATGTATTAATGGTGAATGATAGTGAAGCGCGTCAATTAAGTGGAGAGTATAGCCTTGTAAAAGCGGCTAAAAAAATTATGGCGATGGGTCCTAAATATTTAATCATTAAAAAAGGAGAGCATGGTGCGCTTCTATTCCATGGAGATCAAGTATTTTTTGCACCAGCACTTCCATTAGAAGAAGTGTTTGATCCAACAGGAGCTGGTGATACTTTTGCAGGTGGCTTCATTGGACATATCGTTCGCACCAAAGACATTTCTTTTGAAAATATGAAAACTGCTATCATTGTTGGTAGTGCAATGGCTTCTTATTGTGTAGAAAAATTTGGTACCGAGCGTTTAAGAGAAATTAGTAAAGCAGATATCAGCGACCGTATCGCCGAATTTGTAGACCTCGTAAACTTTGATATCAAGCTTGTGGTTGAATAGTTTGAACAACAAAAATAGAAAAGATGAAAGTAGCAGTCGTAGGGGCAACGGGCCTGGTAGGTACAAAAATGTTACAAGTACTTGCCGAACGTAATTTTCCTGTCACCGAAATGATTCCAGTAGCATCAGAAAGATCTGTTGGTAAAGAAGTACAGTTTAAAGGTAAAGCGTATAAAGTGGTAAGTATGGAGGATGGTATCGCCGCTAAACCTGCTGTTGCTATATTTTCGGCGGGCGGAAGTACGTCACTCGAGTGGGCGCCCAAATATGCTGCTGCTGGCATACGTGTAATCGATAATTCTTCGGCATGGCGTATGGATCCTACAAAAAAATTAGTGGTGCCAGAAGTAAATGCTTCTGTCTTAACGCCAGATGATTATATCATTGCAAACCCCAATTGTTCTACCATTCAAATGGTGGTGGCATTACAACCATTGCACGAAAAATATAAAATTAAGCGTGTGGTTGTAAGTACTTATCAAAGCGTTACCGGTACTGGTAAACAAGCCGTTGATCAGCTCTTTAATGAGCGCGCAGGTAAGGAAGGGGAGATGGCGTATAAGTATCAAATTGATTTAAATGTGATTCCTCAAATCGATGTTTTTTTGGAAAACGGTTATACCAAAGAGGAAATGAAAATGGTGAAAGAGACTTGCAAAATTATGCAAGATGATACCATCAAAGTAACGGCTACAACTGTTCGTATCCCAGTTGTGGGTGGACATAGCGAGAGCATAAACGTAGAATTCGAAAATGAATATGATTTAGCAGAAGTAACTGCTTTACTTGCATCAGCGCCAGGTGTTGTGGTTCAACAAAATGACAATGAACAACTCTATCCAATGCCATTGTGGGCACACGAAAAAGACGAAGTTTTTGTTGGAAGATTACGTAGAGATGAAACACAACCCAAAACATTAAATATGTGGGTGGTAAGTGATAATTTACGTAAAGGGGCTGCTACCAATGCGGTACAAATTGCCGAATACCTTACTAGCGTTGGTATTTTAGCATCTTAAAGTTAGCCGTTTAAGCTTAGGCCTCAAGGGCTTCGTTCAAAAATAAAATCAGTGGTTGTAAATATTCAAACCCTTTTGTAAGTTGCGTTGCAAGGTTTTTATCTTGTAACGCCGTATCGCTTAGCGGAGCGGTAGCAACCCAACTTTTAAGTTTTAAATACGCTATTGCAGGGTTCTCTTTTTCATAACCTTTGGGTTCTCTTACCAAACTCATGCCCTCCAAAAAATCCAGTCCACCATACTGCGCTACAAACTTTTTGTTTTGTACAATCTTTAAAAATTCGGCGTAATTGTAATCAATTTCTTGTCTTATTTTTCCAACAATACCCGCATCCGGCATATAGAGGCCTCCGCCCACAAAACTCTTGCCTCCGGGCTCCAAGTGAATATAGTAACCGGCTGTCAATGATTTTTTTCCGCCGGCTTTGATGCTAGCACCCATATTATTTTTATAGGGCGCTTTGTTTTTACTAAAGCGTACGTCTCTATTAATTCTAAACACACATTCTTTGGGTTGTAATAGTGCAATAGATGGTTCCTTTTTACCAAACTGTGTAATCACTTGTCCCGTAAGGTTTGCAAAATCTAATTTAGCGGCTTCGTACTGTTTGCGGTTTTCATCAAACCAAGCTTTATTGTTGTTTTTATCTAGTTTTTTTAAAAACTGTAACGTGCTAGCTGCAAGCATGATTATTATTTTGAAGATTCAATTAACTGTATAAATTCCGCTTCCGACATAACATGGATGGTGTTGATTTTTTTTGCTTTTTCTAACTTACTACCCGCGTCTTCGCCTACTACTAAATAATTTAACTTACTACTTACGCCACTCGCAATCACGCCGCCCAAATCTGCGGCCATTTGCTCTGCAGCACTACGTTTGAGGGTAGGGAGTGTGCCAGTAAATAAAAAGGTTTGCCCCGTTAATGAACTCCCAACAGGTGCCGCTTTTTTCTGATTTTTTAAATCGAGGCCTAATGCTTCCAGCTTTTGTAAGAGCTCAATATTTTTTGCATCACCAAAAAAGTCAACAATACTTTTTGCCACTTTAACACCCACGTCTTCAAGTGCTAGTAAATCAGCTTCCGACTTTGTTGTAAAGTCTAGTAGGTGATCTACTGCGTTTGCTAATGTTTTAGCTGTTGTTTCACCAATAAACCGAATGCCTAAACCATAAATTAAACGGTACAGTGGTTGTTTTTTAGAAGCTTCGAGTGCTGCTTCTAAATTTTCCATACTTTTTTTACCAAAACCTTCTAATACTCCAATACGTTCAAAATCTAAACTGTAAATACTAGGTACATCTGTAATAAGTCCTAGTTCGTAAAACTTGCGCACGTTAGATTCGCCAAAGCTTTTAATATCGAGTGCATCTTTAGATACAAAGTGTATTATTTTTTCTACTACTTGAGCTTCACAGGTAGCGCTATTACAACGCCATACCGCTTCTGATTCTTCTTTGCTTAAAGGCGCGTTACAGGCAGGGCAATGTGTTGGAAAAACAATGGAAATTTCGGTTCCGTCTCTTAATTCAGGTAACGATTTTACAATTTGAGGAATCACATCACCAGCTCTTTCAATTAAAACAGTATCCCTAATTTTTAAATCTTTTTCTTTAATATATTCTTCGTTGTGTACTGAAATACTTGATACGGTTACGCCACCTACACTCACCGGCTGTAGTTTAGCAACTGGTGTAACTGCGCCGGTACGACCTACCTGAAACTCAATGCTGGTAAGCTTTGTAGAAGCTTGTCTGGCTTTAAATTTAAACGCAATCGCCCATCTTGGATGGTGCGAAGTCATTCCCATTTTTTCTTGTAATGCAATATTGTCTACTTTAATCACCATCCCATCAATTTCGTAAGGGAGGTTGTCTCTACCTGCTTCAAATGATAAACAATAATCTACCACAGCATCAATGCCGTTCACTGCTTTTTTTTCTTTTTTAGGCGATCTAAAACCTAGGTCCCAAAGCATATCAAGCATGCCGCTATGCGTGGTTAATGCGGGATGAAGTGGCGCTGTGCTATCAAGTTTTGTATAGTAACTAATATGGTATAAAAATGCGTCTAAATTTCGTTGTGCAACTTCACGCGGATCCTTCATTCTAAGTGCCCCAGCCGCTGCATTGCGCGGGTTGGCAAGGGGTTGTAAATTAGCAGCAACAAGTGTAGCATTAAATCCATCAAATGCTTTTTTATGCATGATTACTTCGCCTCTAATTTCTACAGTTTGAAGTCCATACATCGAAAAATTAGCGTGTAGTGGAATGGATTTAATTTGTTT
>JBEDIY010000045.1:0-22785 GCA_041173245.1 Bacteroidota bacterium
CAATATGGTGATGCAGGACTTACGTATGTTTTCGAGTGTAAACTATGTGCCCGCCATGACCTATGTTTTGTTGTCTGGACTACTAATGGAGTCAAATACTATAACAGAAACACTCGTGAGCAATTCCCTCACGCTTTGGATTTTTATAAAGCTGAGTAGACTCTATAACAATCCGGAACCAAAAGCACTTTTATTTAATATTGGCATCATTGCTGGAATATCTATTTTGTTATTTCATCCCACTGCTATATTAATTGTAGTGGTATTGTTTGCACTAGCCGTAGTAAGGCCTTTTAGAATTACCGAGTGGCTGGTATTGCTGCTAGGTGTTTTACTGCCCTATTATTTTTTACTGGTCTTTTTGTATTTGAACAATCAATTTGCTTTAGTGGGCGCTTATTTGCCCAATATTTCGTTTGGCTCGCCATTACATCGCCTTGATAAATTATACCTGATTAACCTAGGTTTTATCCTTTTTGCCACACTTGTTGGACTCTATCAATTGCAATCGCATGTGGGTAGGCTCGTGATACAAATCCGCAAAAACTGGGGGGTCATGATGGTACTCCTTTTTACCCTAATCTTGAGTCCCTTCATGTTTAGTAGTTTGGGCACGCAAGTGCTACTCATGGGGCTCGTGCCGCTGTCTGCAACTATTTCTAACGGCTATAGCAACCCTAAAAAGCTATTACTACCCAATTTCCTCTTTTGGACGGCCCTTGGCCTTATAATTATCAACAACTGGCATTTGGTGAAAATTTAGGCTTTTGCTTATCTTTTTGAGGGTTACCTTTGCAGTATTCTATCAGATAATTATACATGTTATGAAGTTTGGTGTGGTTGTATTTCCAGGATCTAATTGCGACAGAGATATGCAGGATGCTTTGGCCCAAGATTTGGGTAAAGAAGTGATTATGTTATGGCATAAAGACAAAGACCTCAGTATGTTTACCACCGACGATTGTATTGTACTTCCGGGTGGATTTTCTTATGGCGATTATTTACGTTGTGGTGCGATTGCACGTTTTAGTCCGATGATGCAATCTGTTATTGATTTTGCAAACAGGGGTGGAAAAGTGCTTGGCGTATGTAATGGATTTCAAATATTATGTGAGAGTGGGTTACTACCGGGTGTATTATTACAAAATGCGAATCAGCAATTTATTTGTAAAAATGTATTTATAAAAAATGCTGCAACAGGTGCTTTAAAAATCCCTATTGCGCATGGTGAGGGCAGGTATTTTGCAGATCAAAAAACACTCGATACCCTAGAAGCAAACGGCCAAATCATTTTCACCTATTGTGATGAAAATGGAAATGAAACAGAAGGCAGCAATCCTAATGGGGCTACAAAAAATATTGCCGGCATTAGTAATGCAGCAAAAAATGTATTTGGTATGATGCCACACCCTGAGCGTGCTACTTCAAGTGTGCTTGGTAATATTGATGGTAAAAAAGTGTTTGAATTACTTGGGTTAAATTAATTTTTATGAAAAAAATATTTTCAATACTTGCTGTTTTGTGTATCTCTTTTGCTGCCTCGGCTCAAATTCAGGACCCTGTAGATTGGTCTTATTCGGTAAAAAAAGTGAGCGCAGATACCTACACTTTTACAGCTACTGCAAACATCGAAGGCGATTGGCATATTTATTCGCAAACTACTGGCAAAGGTGGTCCGGTTCCTACTAAAATTAATTTTAATAAAAATCCATTAGTAACAATTGTTGGCGCCACCAAGGAAGTGGGCAAAGTGAAACAAGTATATGATGACCTGTTTAAAACCACGGTTCGTTATATTGGTGAAACGGCCACGTATACGCAAACATTAAAAGTGCGCGGAGGTGTTAAAACAAATATCAGTGGTGCCATAGAGTATATGGTTTGTGACGACCGGCAGTGCTTACCCCCTAGCAAAAAAACTTTTGAACTTAAGCTTCAATAATGACTAAGAAAATATTATTTATTGTTTTACTTGCCAGTATACAATTAATGTATAGCGCAGCTGCACAGGATTTTAAACAACCTGTGCAGTTTGTTTTTTCAGCCACAAAATTAACCGATACCTCTGCTACGCTTACAGTGCATGCTGTGGCTGCAAAAGGTACCCGCATATTTACTGCTGTTAAAACAAACAACGACGATGTATTTGTATCGTCATTACAATTAGATAGTTCGGCTTTTGTACATGGGGCAGTTAAAGAAGAGGGCGTAGCAGGTGCTGTAGCAGTTCCGGGCAGTACCTACAAAGGCACAGCTTACGATAGTGTTACCTTTACATACACAATTGGTATTAAAACAGGCGCAACTGCTGTAAAAGGTTCTTTTAGTTGGCTTGCAGTTTCTGGCGATGATTTTCCTAGTGGCGAAGAAAAAATAAACGTAATTATTAAGGGCGCTAGTGCGGCTGCTACTAATGCTGCTGATGCCGCTGCTTCTGAAAATACCGAAGGCTCTATGTGGAGCATCTTTTTACTTTGCTTAGCAACCGGTTTACTCGCTGTAATTACACCTTGTGTATTTCCGCTCATTCCGGTTACGGTTAGCTTTTTTTTAAAGCGCAGCAAAACAAGAATAGAAGGATTAAAAAATGCAGTGTGGTACTCTATATCTATTATTTTAATTTACACAATTCCTACACTGCTGCTCACGCTTATTTTTGGCGATAAAATTTTATATACGATTTCTACGCACCCGGTTTCTAATATTTTCTTTTTTGTGGTGTTTATTGTTTTTGCCATTTCATTTTTTGGTGCTTTTGAATTAGCGCTCCCTAATAGTTGGGCTAATAAGGCAGATCAAAAAGCAGGCAAGGGTGGATTACTCGGTATCTTTTTTATGGCCTTAACACTTGTGATTGTTTCGTTTTCTTGTACGGGTCCTATTGTGGGTACCCTACTTGGGCAAACCAGTATGCAAGGCGTAGGACTCGCGCCCATTATAGGTATGATGGGTTTTGGAGTAGGTCTCGCTATTCCGTTTTCTTTGTTTGCATTTTTTCCATCCATGCTACAATCATTACCTAAAAGTGGCGGCTGGTTAAATACCATCAAAGTTAGTTTTGGTTTTATTGAACTAGCACTAGCACTTAAATTTTTATCCAATGTAGACCTCTCTTATCATTTAGGAATTTTAAATAGAGATGTGTTTTTGGTATTATGGATTGTAGTGTTTTTCTTACTTGGTGTATACTTACTTGGTAAATTAAAATTCGCACACGATAGTGATTTGCCTTTTGTATCGGTACCGCGTTTGTTTTTTGCGATAGCAAGTTTTAGCTTTACTGTTTATATGGTGCCAGGCTTATGGGGCGCACCACTAAAGGCACTCAGCGGTTTTATCCCTCCATCTACTACACAAGAATTTAATTTAAATGATCTTCAATATAAAATTGGTAATGCGGCAGGCATAAGCCCTAGTGCTGGGCCTCAAGCGGCGCCGCCAAAAAAGTACACCAACAAATTACACGTGCCTTTTGGATTAACGGCGTATTTTGATTTGGAAGAAGGCATGGCTGCAGCAAAAATTTTAAAGAAGCCCATCATGCTTGATTTTACAGGACACACTTGTCCTAATTGCCGTAAAATGGAAGAGCAGGTGTGGAAAGATCCGGCGGTATTATCACGCATCAAAGAAAATTTTATACTCGTTAGTTTATATGTAGACGAAACAGAAGAACTACCTATAAACGAGCAGTACACCGATAAAAACGGCGTTAAAATTGAAACAGTAGGTGGTAAAAACCTAGACTACGAAATCAAAACTTTTGGTTTTAATGCGCAGCCACTCTATATGTTTTTGGATCTAAACGGAAAGCCTTTGAGTGATGTAAAATACGGTTACGACCCTAGTGTGGCTGGCTTTATTAAACACCTAGACGCAGTTAAAGCTGCGTTTGATGCAGCTAATAAATAAAGTTGATGATGGTTTTTTCCAGCGCTGCACCAGCTAGCTTATAAAGTCATCTGATTTTCAGTCATCATTTTACGGAGATTGATAAGTCCGTAACGCATGCGACCTAAAGCAGTATTGATGCTGCAATTGGTGATTTCAGCAATTTCTTTAAAGCTAAGGTTGGCGTAATGTCTTAAAACAATAATTTCTCTTTGCTCTTCTGGAAGTAAGTCAAGCATACGGCGCACTTTCTCGTGGCTTTCACCACGCATGAGCTTTTGATCTGGCGCTTCTTGTGATACATTGATCACTTCAAAAATATCTTGATCGTCAGAAGTTTTTATAGCAGGCGTACGCTTTACTTTTCTAAAATAATCGACACATAAGTTGTGCGCAATACGAAGCGCCCATGGTAAAAATTTACCTTCTTCGGTGTAGCGCTTGTTTTTTAGTGTATCAATGATTTTGATAAACACATCTTGAAACAGGTCTTCGGCTAAATAAGTATCCTTTACAAAAAACAAAATAGAGGAATAGATACGGTCTTTGTAGCGTGTTACCAGTACGTCAAATGCCTCTGTGTCACCGGCTTGAAAGGAGCGTATCAAATCTAAATCTGCAACCTGCTCGAGTGTTTTCATAGTTTCTTTTTCTTCTCGGGGTTCAAATTAGTTATCTTTTATGCTGGTTGCTCGCTTGTGGATACATTGCAAAAGAGAGGTTTGGTTATTCACATCGAATAATTTGCAAAAAAATTGTGCGCAAGCAAAAAAATTATGGGGTTATTTAAGCCAGAACTAAACCTATGCTGCGATAATCTGTTTACATTGTGTAACATTTTATGGTAGCAAAAAAACAAGTAGATACAGCGGGGGTAAAGGGCGCAAAAGCAGTTCAGGCAAAGGGTCCATTAAAGGGGCTAGACGCTATTGAAGTTGTTGGTGCGCGCGTGCACAATTTAAAAAATGTAAGCGTGGCATTTCCGCGCGGTCAATTTATTGTGGTAACGGGCGTTTCGGGGAGTGGTAAGTCATCACTCACCATTGACACTTTATTCGCCGAAGGGCAGCGCCGCTATGCCGAAAGTTTAAGTGCTTATGCCAGACAATTTATGGCCCGTATGGTAAAGCCCGACGTGGACATGATTAAAGGTCTTTGCCCCGCCATTGCGGTGGAGCAAAAAGTTGTTGCCCGTACACCCAGAAGTACGGTGGGTTCCATGACTGAAATTTATGACTACCTGCGACTTCTATTTGCTAGAGCCGGTAAAACCATTTCTCCCATTAGTGGTAAAGAGGTAAAAAAAGATGAGGTATCGGATGTAGTAGCTGCCATTTGTGGCCTTCCAAAAAATAGCAAAGTAGTAATTGGCGTTGCATTAAAGCAGCATAAAAACAGAGCCGTACTTGAAGAGTTAGGCATCTTATTACAAAAAGGTTTTTCAAGAATCTATGTTGCAACGGCAACTGAGCCACTCATGCGCATAGAGGAGCTGATGGAACAAACACCTGCTGCATTAAAAAAAATATTACCGCTGGCTAAAGAAACTTCTGCCACGCAAACAACCCCGCAAACCTGGGTACTTATAGACCGTATTGTAGTTAAAGATTTTGATGAAGACGATTTGCACCGCTTATCCGATTCGGTACAAACTGCATTTTATGAAGGCGAGGGTGAAGTATACATAGAGGTGGATGGTAAACAGGTCAAACATTACAGCAGCAAATTTGAATTAGATGGCATTGTATTTGAGGAGCCTGTTCCTAATTTATTTTCGTTTAACAATCCATTTGGCGCATGCCCTACTTGTGAGGGGTTTAGTCAGGTACTAGGGGTAGACGCAGCGCTTGTTATTCCGGATACGCGCTTAAGTTTATTTGAAGGTGCAGTGGCGCCATGGAAGGGAGAAAAATTAAGTTGGTGGAAAGACCAGTTTATTAAAGGCGCTTCTAAATCTGATTTCCCCATTCACAAACCCATAGCACAATTAACAAAAGCACAGTACCAACTTTTATGGGATGGCGTAGGTAAGGTGTATGGTATCCATGATTTCTTTAAAGAAGTAGAACAAAATTTATACAAAGTACAATACCGTGTTTTATTAAGCAGGTATCGTGGACGAACTACTTGTACAAGTTGTGGTGGATACAGGCTTCGCAAAGAAGCGTTGTACATAAAAGTAGGCGGTATGCATATTGGTGAACTATGTCAAATGCCGGTGCGTGACGTAAAGGTTTGGTTTGATACCCTTGTGTTATCGGAGCATGATAACAGTGTTGCAAAAAGAATATTGATTGAAATACACCAACGCCTACAAACCTTACTAGACGTAGGTCTTGGCTATTTAACACTAGACAGGTTGGCCAATTCATTAAGTGGTGGCGAAAGTCAGCGCATTCAATTAACCAGAAATTTAGGCAGTAATTTAACCAACTCTTTGTACATACTTGACGAGCCTTCTATTGGGCTTCATTCTAGAGATACCGAGCGTTTAATTGGTGTGCTACAATCGTTACGTGATTTAGGAAATACAGTAGTAGTGGTGGAGCACGATGAAATGATTATGCGTAAAGCAGATCATATTATTGATATGGGTCCATTCGCTTCTCATCTTGGTGGTGAAGTAGTAGCAGCGGGTAATTATAACGAACTTATCAAAAATCCGGATAGTTTAACGGGTAAATATTTATCAGGAGCACTTGCTATCGAAGCGCCTAAGACATTAAGAAAGAGTTCCCGTTTTATTGGTGTAGAAGGAGCCAGACAAAATAATTTAAAAAACATAACCGTTAAATTTCCACTACAAACACTATGTGTAATAAGTGGTGTGAGTGGTAGTGGAAAAACAACGCTCGTAAAACAAATTTTATATCCAGCGCTTCAAAAGTACAAGGGTGAACCTGCCGATAAAGTAGGACTTCACACTAAATTAATAGGGGACATCGATTCTATTTCACAAATAGAAATGGTAGACCAAAACCCAATTGGTAAATCATCACGTAGCAATCCGGTTACTTACATTAAGGCGTATGATGGCATCAGAGATTTGTACTCCAAACAACCGCTTTCTAAAATGCGCGGTTTTATGCCCAAACATTTTTCTTTTAATGTTGATGGTGGACGTTGCGACACCTGTAAAGGTGAAGGAGAGCAAGTGGTAGAAATGCAGTTTTTAGCGGACGTACACCTCACTTGTGAATCATGCGGCGGCAAACGATTTAAAGAAGAAGTGTTAGAAGTAAACTACAAAGACAAAAATATTTTTGATGTATTGGAACTATCTGTAGATCAAGCACTCGATTTTTTTGTAGAAGATAAAAATATTTATAATGCCATATTACCACTTCAATCGGTGGGGCTAGGCTATATTAAACTTGGGCAAAGTAGTGATACCTTAAGTGGTGGAGAAGCCCAGCGCGTTAAGCTTGCCAGCTTTTTAGGCAAGGGTAAAGGACATGGTCAAATGCTATTTATTTTTGACGAACCTACTACCGGACTGCATTTTCATGACATCAAAAAACTACTCAGTTCCTTTTCGGCACTTATAGATCAAGGACATTCACTCATCGTTATTGAACACAATACCGACGTTATCAAATCGGCAGATTGGCTAATAGACATGGGTCCAGAAGCCGGCGATGGTGGCGGAACCGTTGTTTATGAAGGCGTGCCTGCAGGTATCAAAAAATGTGCAGCGTCACACACTGCAAAGTATATGTAAAATTTTCTGCTAGCGCAGTCGGTCTAGGCTTTTGAGTAATTTTTGGTCTTTGTAAATGCTTCTGATAGATAGTATAAAAAACAAAGGCACTAAAAAACTAAGTACTGAATATAGTGATAGCCCACCTGTTTTAAAGCCTCGCATAAATAAGTAGTAGTGCGTAAGATTCATAAGCCCAAGTACAAGGCCCGCAATACTGATTTTTATTTGCAAACTTCTATTACTAAAAATAAAAATATTGATGAGAGCTACAAGTGCTGTAGCTATTACAAGAACGAGTAAAATAAAATGATCGTATGGTGTAATGGTTACAGTGGGCCCAGGTACTTCTAGGCTACCATAATAAAAAGGTAGTTTAATAGAAGCAAATGCACATATGCTAGCTAACAGTAACCATAGGGTTTGAATGCGTTGTATCATAGTTCTGGATATAAAACAAATTGAGACATAAAGTCATTCACCTCGCCTTTTATTTTTTCTAAAAGCGCTGCATCATCTGGGTTCATAAGCGCTTTATCAATAGCGTTTACAACAAATGCCATATCTGATTCTACCATGCCTCTTGTAGTAACAGCTGCAACACCAAATCTAATACCTGAAGTAACAAATGCAGATTTGTCATCGTAAGGTACCATATTTTTATTGGCTGTAATGTCGGCGTGTCCTAAAACCTGCTCTGCTTTTTTACCGCTGATATTTTTGTTGCGTAGATCAATAAGCATTAAGTGGTTGTCTGTACCGCCACTAATAATTTGATAGCCTTTATCTGTAAAGTTTTTAGCCATCGCTTGCGCATTTTTTTGCACTTGCTGTTGGTACACTAAAAATTCGTCGGTTAATATTTCGCCAAATGCAATGGCTTTAGCAGCAATCACATGCTCTAGTGGACCACCTTGTGTACCTGGAAACACAGCCATATCAATGACGTTAGACCACAATCTTAGATTTCCTTTTATATCTTTTAATCCTAAAGTATTTTCACCATCTTTTCTCATCATAATCACACCACCGCGCGGTCCACGTAAAGTTTTGTGCGTAGTAGAAGTAACAAAATGGCAATGATCAAATGGAGAACTTAATAATCCTTTTGCAATTAAACCAGCCGGATGTGCAATATCAGCAAGTACAAAAGCGCCTACTTCGTCGGCTACTTTTCTGATACGTGCGTAATCCCAATCTCTACTGTAAGCACTCGCACCACAAAAAATTAATTTTGGTTTTGCCGCTCTTGCTTGCGCCTCGAGCATTTCATAATCGATTAGGCCAGTTTCTTTTACAACACCATAAAAATGTGGCTTGTAAATTTTGCCGCTAAAATTAACGGGAGAACCGTGCGTTAAGTGCCCACCCATGCTTAAGTCTAAACCTAAAATAGAGTCGCCGGGTTGTAAAATAGCAAGCATGAGTGCCGCGTTGGCTTGTGCACCGCTATGTGGTTGTACGTTGGCGTACTCCAGGTTAAAAATTTGCTTTAAACGATCAATCGCTAATTGCTCTGTTTGATCCACAATTTCGCAACCACCATAATACCTACGTCCAGGATACCCTTCGGCATATTTATTAGTCATCACACTGCCTGAAGCTTGCATTACTTGAAGACTTGTAAAGTTTTCAGAAGCAATGAGTTCGATGCCTCTACGTTGGCGTGCTAATTCTTGGTTGATGATGTCAAAAACAAGGGTATCTCTTTGCATGGTCGCTATTTTTTTGCTTGGGCACAAAGATAAGTTAAGGCCTTGATTATGGAGGTTCAAAATAATGCCTGAAGCCTCAAACTATTCACAATTGTTGTTATAATGCCTAATTTTACTATTTTCGAACCCCTATTCAATGTGGGTAAATCTTTTTAAATCCCCCAAGTTATGAAAGCCGTAATACCTGTAGCTGGCGCTGGAACAAAGTTGAGGCCACATACGTACACGCAACCCAAGGCACTTATACCAATTGCCGGCAAAACGATACTCTCGCATATTGTAGATCCACTTCATGAAGCTGGCATCACCGAATTTATATTTATTGTTGGTTATTTAGGCGAAAAAATACAGGACTACGTTAAACAAACCTACCCGCACCTAACCACACATTTTGTATACCAGAACGAACGTCAGGGTACGGGTCATGCGGTGGAATTAACCAAACAATTAATTGGAGACGAGCCCATATTTGTGGCATTAGGCGATACCATTTGTGAATTTGACGTCAAAGAAATTATCGATAGCCCGATTAGTATGATTGGTGTCCGAAAAGTAGATGACCCCCGCGATTTTGGTGTGGCCACTATGGATGAAGATGGATTTATTGAACATTTGGTAGAAAAGCCAGCCATCCCAAAAAGTAATATGGCGCTTGTTGGACTTTATAAGATCAATGAAACAGCCGTTTTATTTGAATGTTTGCAACAACTTTTTGTAGAAAATATTACTACAAGGGGCGAATACAATTTAACCGATGCGCTTGCATGCATGATACAAAAGGGAACCCGTTTCAGGTCTTTTAAAGTAGCCAATTGGTTTGATTGTGGTAAAAAAGATTCGATACTTGAAACCAATGCAACACTCTTAAAAAAGATGGGCGGCAATGTTCCTGAAAATCACGGTTACACCGATACCATTATAATTCATCCGGTTAGTATTGCAGAAGGCTGCACCATTTCAAATGCTATTATTGGACCGCACGTTGCTATTGGTCCTAATACTACGATTACGCAATCGATTATTAGAGATAGTATTATTGGCGGCTACACTCATTTACATGAAGTGGTGCTTGACAATTCTTTAATTGGAAGTGACGCTAGTGTAAAAGGCCTGTCTCGAAGTTTAAATATTGGTGACAATACCGAAATAGATTTTGGATAAATACATTTCGAATAAAGCGCGCTAATTTTACTTGTGTAAATAAAATGAATTGGCCTGACTGGTGCAGGTAACTACAAGTTCATTAATACATACATGATCAGGAAGTGTTGTTACATAGTAAGCAACATTTGCAACATCAACTGCTTCTAGTGCTTTGTATCCTTCGTAAACGGCTGCAGCTTTTGCTCCGTCTCCTTTAAATCTTGTATTACTAAAATTAGTTTCGGCAGCACCCGGATGAATGGCTGTTACTTTTATGTGTTGTGGCAATAAGTCAATGCGCATTGATTTTGAAATGGCTGCAACAGCGTGCTTACTTGCGCAGTATACATTTCCTTCCTTGTATACTTCTACACCTGCTGTAGAACCAATATTAATAATATGCGCTTTTTTATTTTGGATGAGTAGCGGAAGTACTGCTTTACTCACGTATAATAATCCTTTTACGTTGGTGTCAATCATGGTTTCCCAGTCGTCTAAATTAGCGTCCTGAAAAGCGTCGCGACCTAGTGCTAGACCTGCATTATTAATGAGTACATCGATATTTTTGAACGCCACAGGTATACTATTTATGGCTGCAAAAACAGCTTCTTTATGTTGCACATCAAAGCAAAGTGTATGCACGGTTGCGTTATGTTTTGAAACAAGGGTTTCTTTTAACTTTGCTAATACACTTTCATTTCTGCCGGTAACAATTAATTTGTTGCCTGCTGCTGCAAAAACATGGGCCATGGCTTCTCCAAAACCAGAAGTAGCGCCTGTAATTAAAATAGTTTTACTCATACATTATTTTATCTGATGATAACACTTGTTCCTTTGGTGTATATTTTTTTATCTGCGTAATCGATACCTACTGCTTCATACACATAGGCGCCATTTGGTTGCCATTCATTTTTATAGGTTCCATCCCAACCCTCACCAATACGGTTTGTGGTATAAATAAGTTGCCCCCATCTATTAAAAACATTAAAATGAATTAATTGTTTAATGCCTTTTGTTATGGGTCTCAAAATATCATTTTTACCATCTTTATTTGGTGTAAATCCAGAGGGTACCCAAATATTAGAAATACCATTAAAAATAGTAATTGTAACATTGTCTTCGGCGTAACAGCCTGCTTGCGTAAACACCCGAACGGTATACACAACAGAGTCGGTCCCTGCTGCCCCAATAAATATCGGGTTCGAGGTTTGAGGGTTATTCAAAAAGGTAGAAGGAGTCCATAAGTATCTAAGACCACCACTCGCACCAAGTTGCATAGGTCTTCCAATAACGGCGATGGTGTCTTTTCCAGCATTTGGTATAATGCGCGGAACGACTGTTACACGAATGGTATCGGTAACAATTTTTGGACAACCGAGTGTATCAGAAACTGCAATCACATAGGCTGTAGAATTTACCGGCCTTGCCACAGGGCTCAGGGTGTTAAAGCCCGTTAAACTACTAGTAGGGCTCCACGTAAATTTACTGGCACTAATGGTTGCTTGTAATGGGAGTGTAGTACCAAAACAAATAGTCGTATCCGGTATTGCATTTACTGCTGGTGTAGCAACCACTTTAATAAGTATCGAATCTTTATCTTGACACTTACCTAAGTTGGCAGTTACAAAATATTGTATGTTGCTTACAGGCTTTACGATTGGATTTTTAAGGGGGTCAACGATTTCACCACTAGAACTTCGCCACAAATACGAAAGTGCAAATGAAGTAGGTGCTAATGCAAAACTATCGCCCCTACAAACGGTACTATCTGTTTTTAAATCTACTTTAATAAATTGGAGTACATTAACCATGACACTGTCTGTGGCGTTACATCCATTGTCATTTACGGTTACATAATATTTGGTACTATCATTTGGGAAGGCAATAGGATTAGCAGTATTAGCACCCGTAATACGTAGTTTATTAGCTGTGTTATTGGCTGTCCATGAAATAGTTGCGGTATTTGAAATAGTTGCTTTTAAAGGAAGTGTATCATTACTACAAATAAGCGTGTCTCTAAAAGCTAGGTTTATTTGTGGCTTATCTAGTATGGCAATTTGTTTGGTGAGGGTATCACTGCAACCTTTATTGTTGGTTGAAATAAGTGTGACGGTTGCATTTTGTGCACTGCTGTATTTCCAAACGGTATCTTTTGTTGTAGCGGAATCTGCGTTACTACCAGCATCACCAAAATTCCAGCGCCAACTATTTATAATACCATATTTGCTCGCGGTTAAATCTTTAAAAGTATAATTATTGAGAACGCAACTTCCCGTAACCGAAAAATCAGTTTTAAATGTAGGGTATACTTTTACAATGGATGTGGTAGAGTCTTGACAGCCACCGGTGCTTGTTACCACTAATTTTAAAACATAAGTGCCCGTGTCTTTATAGGTGTGTGTGGGTGTAGGTAAGGTAGAAACACTAGTAGCACCATCACCAAAATTCCATAAATAGCCATTAATGCTAGGGCTTGTAGATTCGTTTTCGAATGTAAGTGTAAACCCATCGCAAGAAATATATTGTGGTTTTAATTCGGCGGCAGCGATAGAACAGTTTTCAACCTTTACTTGAAATTCTTTTTGGTGCTCACCAATTTTTATTCCATTCCGGTATTCTTCTACGCGAACGGCTAATAAATAAATACCTGTTGCCGCAGGGGATTTGCCCGTTACGATTCCAGTTTTGGAATTGATTAGAGTGGAATTATTTCCAAAGGGCTGGTTAAAACTATATCCCCCAAAATAGGACACTGTTGTAAAAGGTGGCGTATCGGATTGCAGTGGCAATTGATTGGGTGGAGGTCCTGCGCCTATATAACCTGGCGCAAATGAATATACCAAAGAATCTTTGTCTGGATCTACAGCGCTAAAATCAAGTTGCATGGGTGAAGAAACACAAACAAGGATGGTATCTTTTTTTAAAAAAGTAGCGCTTGAATTATCTGGTGCAAATGGATTGGTATCGCTGCCCGGAATTTTTACCCAGTAGCTTATACCAACTGTATTGGAGTTCATATTTAATACACCACTTACCCTGCAACACTGCGAATGACTTGCGAAATAACCACTAGCGTTAGGGTCTAGATCTACCACCACTTCATAGGCCGATACTGCAAATTCTACCCTTGGAAAACTTGACAAACATTTATCGTAGGTGCCAAGTTTCATAAACTCGTAACTTTTTCGGCTCAGTACATAATTGCCAACAAGCGCATTATTATCACCTCTATAAATAGAGATGTTATAATTACTAGAAAGACTTGCTACCATTGCGCCAGTAACGGTTGTGTCTTTGTATAATAGTAATGTTATGGAATATCTTAATTTGTTGGCATCGGTGGGGGATTTTCCTAAATAGGTATAATACATTTCGCCTCCTGAAATATGTGATGCATGCGCAGTGGTAAAACAAACGCTAACTAGTAATATTAATAACAATCTTTTCATGCATTCACTTTATCCAAAAAACCGAGTACCGCGTTGTTAAAATTTATGGGCTGCTCAAGCATACCCATGTGGCCACAATTTTCTAGTACATAAAGATAGGCGGTCTTGGGCATTTTTGTTTGTGGTAAAGTGTCTTCTAATGCAACAGTAATATCATGGGTACCTAGTATAAATAATACCGGCAATTGAGTAGCTTCCAAAACGCTGCTAAGATCTGGACGGGTCATCATAGCTTGGTAATATGCGATTAAGGCCTCGTTAGAAAATGCTGGCATTGACGGTATAAAATCAGTAATTATATGCGGATGGTTTTTTTGAGTGAAGGTTCCAAATAAATTGTTAGCCGTCGTTTCTAAAAAAGCAGCAGCGCCAAATTTTTGTATAAAAGAAATGCCACGTGTTCTATTTTCAATTTTTAGGGGCGTGTCAGGTAGGGCTGTCGAATGAAGTAGTCCAAAACCTTTTAAATACTGTGGGTATTTTTTTGCAAAGGCCACCGTTACATACCCACCCATACTATGCCCTAGTAAAATACAGGTTTCTATATTTTCGTGTTGAAGTAATGCTGCAATACTATCTGCTAGGTATTCGATTGAAAAATTTGTGATTGGCGCGCTCACGTTTAATAGCGACATGCCCGTGCCTATTAGATCAGGCGTGAATACCGTGTATGTTTTTTCTAAAATTGTTACGGTGCTATTAAAAATGTGGTGGTCTTCTCCAAAACCATGCAGTAAAACAACGGTGGGTCCAGCCCCCGTTTTTACATAACCCATTTGCTGTTTATTAAATTCAAATGAAAGGGTTGGCATGGTTATTTTTTGAAGCGCTTGTATATACCTTGTATGAATAATAGAAACGCAAAAAATGAAAAAATCAGATAGAGCCAATCGCCATATTTTGCGTAAAAAGTAAGGGTAGATTTTGTTGGTATGCTGTATTTAATAACTGCTTTTTCGTTCCAGCCTTTTTGTGCTACTATGTTTCCGAGTGGATCAATCACTGCAGATATGCCCGTATTGGCACTTCTAGCCACCCAGGTTCTTGTTTCGATAGCCCTGAGTGCAGCATACTGCAAATGTTGTTTGTGCCCACTGGTATTACCCCACCAACCGTCGTTGGTGATAATGGCAAGAAGGTTAGCGCCTTTTTGTTTGTACGTGCCTACATAGGCGCCGTAAATACTTTCGTAACATATAATAGGCGCACTAATGTACTGGCAGTTATTATTTTTAAACACCGCTGCTTCTTCCGAAGTTCCGTACCCACCCGTGGAGCCTCCAAACTGCTCCAAAACAGGTCCTAAAAAATTTAAAAAACTAGGCAGGGTTTCTACACCCGGCACCAATTTGCTTTTGTTGTAAAAGGCAAGTGGCGTTCCGTTGTTAATGTATACGGCTGAATTAAATGCATCGTAATAAAAACTGCCATCGCTCGATTGTTTAGCGGTAGGCGTTTCTTTGGTAGCGCCATATTTTTTATAGGTTTCGATACCTGATAAA
Source organism: Bacteroidota bacterium (assembly GCA_041173245.1). Lineage (GTDB taxonomy): Bacteria > Bacteroidota > Bacteroidia > Chitinophagales > Chitinophagaceae > Sediminibacterium. The sequence continues at coordinate 15,401 of JBEDIY010000045.1, forward strand.
ATGGTAAGCTTTGGATGTCTTTTACTTAATTCAAATATGGGTTGGTAGTAGGGGTTGGAGGTAATATTGTCTTGCCAGTCGGCAACACTCATAGCTGTTTCAGGCCATAGCACCAGTGTGGTACTGCTATCTATATTTGATTCGGTGGCGCTAATGAGCCCCGCAATTTGAGATGACGCACTAGAAATTTCAAACTTTTGATAGGGATCAATATTGGGTTGCACGACTAGTACATTTTGTGTACTTGCTGGGCTGCTGGTATCAATGCTATTGAGTGTTTTTTGATAGCTGAGTATAAGGTTTGAGCAAACAACAGGAACGATAAAACACGATGCAATTTGAACGATGTTTTTTTTGATGGGCTGCTTTTCTTTTTTAGCAGCTACTAATTTGAATACTAATATGTTCATGAGTAGTATCCAAAAACTTCCACCGGCTACGCCGGTATACTCATACCACTGAATGACGCTTGTGTGCATGGCAAAGCCATTGCCAAGCGTGAGCCATGGCCAACTAATTTGCCAGTTTAAATGGATGTATTCGAAAGTAAGCCATGACGCTATGAGGGTAAAAAAGCCAATGTTTTTATTTTTTTGTGCGGCAGAAAAATAAAATAACCAAGGCACGGACATTAAGAGGCTGTTGGTTATCATGGCAGCCACGCTGCCCACATCGGTGGAGTTCCACATCCAGTAGGTGGTACCAATATTCCAAATGAGTACCGATAAAAAAGTGTATCCAAAAAAGTGGAGTTTTTTAGTAACGTTACCCGCAATAATAAGTAGTGGTACCCATGCTACAAATAATAGGAGGGCCAACCAAAAAACAGGCCATGCTACAACGAGTAACAGGCCTGTTAAAATACTATAACCAAATAGGGTTGATTTTTTCAAGTCGTGTAATTATTTACGGCTATAATTTGGCGCTTCTTTTGTGATATCAACATCGTGCGCATGGCTTTCTTTCATGCCCGCATTTGTAATTTTTACAAAAGTTGCTTGCTGTAATGCTTTGATATTTTTAGCACCGCAGTAGCCCATACCTGATCTTAATCCACCAACGTATTGGTAAATAATTTCAGAGATATTTCCTTTGTAAGCAACGCGTCCTTCGATTCCTTCCGGAACATATTTTTTAATATCCGCTTCTACGTCTTGGAAATAACGGTCTCCACTTCCTTGACTCATGGCGCCTAAACTTCCCATGCCACGGTATTCTTTAAACTTACGTCCTTCATAAATAATCGTGTCTCCAGGACTTTCTTCGGTACCTGCAAAAACAGATCCCATCATTACTAGGTTGGCACCAGCAGCAAGTGCTTTTACCATGTCGCCCGTGTAACGAATTCCACCATCTGCAATAACCGGGATCCCCTTAGATTTTAGGGCCATGCTGGCTTCCATGATGGCCGTAAGCTGCGGAACACCTGCACCCGCTACGATACGTGTGGTGCAAATAGAACCGGGCCCTATGCCCACTTTAACGCAGTCGGCGCCGGCTGCGGCAAGCGCAAGGGCGCCTTCTGCCGTACCCACATTACCAGCTATAATTTGTAGTCCTTTAAAATTTTTGCGGAGTGCTTTGAGTGCTTCAATAACACCTTTGCTATGTCCGTGTGCACTATCGAGTGTCACAACGTCTACACCCACGTATTGAAGTGCTGCGGCTCTATCCATTAAATCGGAAGTGATACCTAGTGCAGCGCCAACCAGTAAACGGCCTATGCCATCTTTTACTGCGTTTGGAAAATTGCGTAGTTGTAAAATATCGCGGTACGTGATAAGACCAATGAGTTTACCTTGTTTGTTTACAACGGGTAATTTTTCAATCTTATGTTTGCGTAAAATAATTTCTGCTTTTTTTAAGTCGGTACCTTCTGGTGCAATCACTAAATTTTCTTTAGTCATTACTTCTTTCACTTTACGTTTTTTATCTGTTTCAAAACGCAAATCTCTGTTGGTTAAAATACCTACTAATTTTTGTCCGGCATCTACAATAGGAATACCGCCAATTTTATTATCGCGCATCAGTTTTAATGCGTCACCAATGGTGGCGTCCACTAATAGGGTGATTGGGTCAACGATCATACCACTTTCACTTCTCTTTACACGTCTTACTTGCTCGGCTTGTTTGTCGATGCTCATATTTTTGTGTAATATACCAATACCGCCTTCGCGCGCGAGCGCAATAGCAAGGTTGGCTTCAGTAACGGTATCCATTGCAGCGGATAACATCGGTACATTAAGCGTGATGGACTTTGTAAGTTGAGAGCGGATATCGGTGTCTCTTGGTAAAATTTCGGAGTAGGCTGGCATGAGTAAAACGTCATCGAACGTTAGCCCTTCTCCAAATAATCTGGAACTTGTTGCCTTATTGGCGGTCTTTGTATTTCTTGTTGCCATGTGCAAAGATAATAGGATACCTATATTTCCGCCAAAAAAATGATTTAGCCCAGTAACCGTAGGTAGGTTTTGCCCGGAAGGGCTCCAATGAGGCCGTAGAGCTCTAAATTGAGCAAGCTGCCCGCTAAAACGGCGTTGGGGAGCATACTTTTCAGGTAAATTTCATCAATTGAAACGGGAATTTGATGGTCAAGGATGGCAAGTATTGTTTTTTCAGGATCTGTTAAGTTTTGCTGCAGTTTAGGGGCTATTTGCTTTGTGGTGATGGGCGCCCAACCCAGTGCTTCAATAAAAGTACTTACAGAGTCTAGCATGGCCGCTTTATGCGTTTGAATAAGCCGCAAGCAGCCACTGCTTTTTTTATCGGTAATTTTTCCGGGGCAGGCAAATACTTGTCTGTCATAATCAAAGGCCAGATTTGCGGTGATCATGCTGCCGCCTTTTGTTTCTGTTTCAATTACAATGGTTGCATCTGATAAACCAGCTACGATGCGGTTGCGTTTTGGAAAATTAAATTTTTCGATGCGTGCAGTAGAGGATAGTTCAGTTAAGAGTCCGCCCTGCGCTACAATATCTTTTGCAATATGCTGGTGTGCCGCCGGATAAATGGTAGCGAGCGAATGTGCGAGCACCCCCACTGTTTGCAAATTACAATCAAGTGCTGTTTGATGCGCGGTTACATCAATACCATAAGCGAGTCCACTAATAATAAGTGGTTGGTAGGGTGCGAGCTCCTCAACAATTAAACGCGTAAGCCACTTGCCATAAGTGGTAGGAAGCCTGGTGCCAACAATACTAATCATGCGGGTTTGATTGATGGGTGCAGATCCTTTGTAATACAGTATAGTAGGCGCATCGGTACAGGCTGCCAATTTTTTTGGGTAGCCCGTAGCATTAATAAATAAGGGCGTGATGCCATGTTTTTTTACAAAACAAACCTCTTCATCGGCGGCCGTAAAATTATTGAACCGTATAATTTTTTCGGCCCTATAGTTGCCAAAATATTCGATGTCTAATAAATCTTTTTTTGAAGCATTAAATACACCACTTGCCGTTCCAAAATGTTCCAGTAAATGTTTTGCAAGGCTAGGCCCTATCGAATCTATTTGTGTGAGTGCAATTTGGTAACGTAGTTCGTTGTCTGCAATTTGTGTGTCCATTATAGTGCAAGCTCACGCAAAGCGTTCAAACAAAAATCAGTAGTAGTACTAGAAAATATGCGCATGTAAAAACCCGCAACGTTAAACACCCAGGCGCATAACGCGCAACAAAACTACAACTTCGTAATCGTAAAACTGGTACGTCTATTAAGTGCACGACCCGCTGCAGTTTCGTTGGTGGCAATAGGCTCTGAGCTGCCAAACCCTTTGTAGGTAAGCCTTTCCGTAGCGATGCCCTTGCTAGAAACATATTGCACAATGGCCTTTGCTCTACTCGTAGAGAGTGTTAGATTATCGGCGGCTTTACCAATATTATCTGTGTGTCCACTAATTTGTATATGCATGCCCGGGTTCTCTTCTAATATTTGAACCAGTTTATTTAATTCTGGTAAAGAGGCTGGCAGTAGCGCATAACTATTATTATCAAATAAAACTTGTGTGAACACAAAATTAGAAGCCAGTTTAATGGGCTCTAAAGCAATGTTTTTAATGTAGGTACTATCAGGTGCTGCACCGGATAATGCATAGGCGCTCGAATAAAATAAATATCCTTTTCTGTTAACCGTAAATGTGTAATCTTTTCCTTCGGGGAGTGTAATAAAATAATGTCCGAGCTCGTCGGTTTGTACTTTATTAATAATAGTACCGGTGGCATTGTCTGTTAATTCTAAATTAGCAGGTAGTCCTTTTTTTGTTAGAAGATCTGTGATATTTCCTTTTACATAAATGGTTTTATAAGGCCTTGCATGTGCAGGAAGTGTAAAAGAATAAATGTCGAGGCCGCCCCTGCTATCTTCTCTATCGCTTGCGTAGTAAGCGGTGTAGCCATCGGCGGCAACTGCTAAACTGCCTTCATTTTCTATGGTGTTAATAGGGTATCCCATATTTTCTGGTGTGCCCCATTTTCCATTGGATAATTTTTTGAGTACAAATAAATCCGATCCGCCATAACCTGGTAATCCGTCCGATGTAAAATAAAGTGTTTGGTTATCGGCATGAATAAATGGAGCGAGCTCGTCACCTGCTGTATTTACACTCGGCCCCATATTTGCAGCTTCGGTCCAGCGTCCATTTGGTTTTAAATAGCTCACATACAAATCGGCACCACCGTATCCGCCGGGTCTGGTGCTACTAAAATAAAGTGCACGTTTGTCGGGGCTAATGGCTGGTGAACTTTCCCAAAAATCGGTATTAATTGAGTCGCCTAAATTTTCCTGTTCGCTCCATCCTGTTGGTGTATACACCGATTTGTAAATATCAAAACCACCAATGCCAGCGCCTGCAATATCGGCTGCAAAAAACAACCAGTCGCCATCTTGTGAAACAGTAATAGCCCCTTTGCGCGGTTCCAAATTAATATCACCATCAAGTGGGGCTGCTTTATTAAAACTGTCTTTGTGCGGAATGCCACTTAGCATAAAATCTTCTCTGGCATTTCCGGTGCGTCTTGTAAAAACAAGTGCATCATCGGTAACAGTAACAGAAGGATAGTATTCTGAAAAACGAGAGTTCACGCTATCGCCTAAATTTTTTGGTGCAAAAACATAAGACGCATTTTTATTTTTTTGAGGCCCGCTAACTGCAAATTCAAACGTTTTTATTCGGTACTGTGCTGCTTTTAAACTTCTGCCACTTAAACCATCGAGTGTTACAAATTGATTGATCGCTGCAAGCGCTTCTTCAAATTGCCCAAGTCCCGCAAGGTTTATAGAATAGGGTAGTAAATAGGGTATAAAATAAATACTGTCTTTTAATCGTGCGCGCTCATACACTGTAACCGCTTTTTTATACTGTTTGGTATTGCCAAGTGCACCTGCCAGTGATAAGTATGCGTCAATAAAATTAGAGTCTATTTGTAAAGCATTACCAAGTAGTGCAATGCCATCAGCGCTGCGGTTGTCTTCGAGTGCAACGAGCGCTTCGTTGTATTTTTTTAAAGCTTTTGGATTGTTAGATTGAGGCGGTGTTTGTGCAAATGATAAAGTGCTCAATAAAAGAAAAGCACAACAAATGATTAGCTGCCTAAACCTACTTTTTTGCTTCATGCAATTAAGGTACGTTAATATATTTGTGCAGTTGTGCACTCAGTTCCCATTTTGGGTTTTCTTTAATATATGCTGTAATTAAAGGCAGCATACTTGATGCTTTTTCCCACTCTGGTTGCAAGTATAATTTACAAGTGGGAGGCACCTGCGCTGCAAAAGTTTCGGCCCATTCAAAATCATGTTTGTTAAAGATCACCACTTTTAATTCCTGGGCAACTTGTACGACATGATCAAGTGGTGCTTTAAATTTTTTAGGGGATAAACAAATCCAATTCCAACTACCAGATAATGGAGAGGATCCAGAGGTTTCAATATTGGTTTCAAGTCCCGCCAATTGAAGCGCTGCAGTTAATGCATCTAATTGATGCAGCAGCGGTTCACCACCTGTTATAACTACTAATTTGGCAGGTGTTTTTTGTACTTCCGACACTAAAAACGCTACAGATTGTAATGGGTGTTTACTAGCGTCCCAACTATCTTTTACATCGCACCAAACACAGCCCACATCACAACCACCCAATCTAATAAAATAGGCGGCTCTACCTTGGTGATAGCCTTCGCCTTGAAGGGTATAAAAATACTCCATCACGGGTAACATATCTTTTGCTATGGTAGTGTGATTCATTTTATAATTAAGCATGCTGCATATAAGCCTGCATGGTGTTTTTTAATAAGCCCGCAATGGTCATAAGTCCTACGCCACCTGGTACCGGTGTAATTGCACTAGCAACTTCTGATACCTCGTTGTAGGCAACATCGCCTTTAATTCTAAATCCACTTTTGGTTGTTTCGTCTGCTACTCTTGTAATTCCTACATCAATAATTACGGCGCCAGGTTTAACCATGTTTGCTGTAATAAATCCGGGTTTGCCAAGTGCAGCAACTAGTATGTCTGCGTCTTTACAAAACGATTCAATATTTGGTGTGTGTGAATGACAAATGGTAACAGTACAATTGCCTTTGTTTACGTTACTACTTAATAAAATACTCATAGGACGCCCAACAATATTACTGCGTCCAACAACAACAGCGTGTTTGCCTTTGGTATCAATATTAAAATGTTCTAGTAATAGCATGATGCCGTAAGGTGTAGCAGGGATAAAGGTTTCAAGGCCTTGTACTAATTTTCCAACGTTTACCGGATGAAAACCATCTACGTCTTTTTTAGGATCAATGGCTTCAATAACTTTTTGATCACTTATATGTTTTGGTAAAGGAAGCTGTACTAAAATTCCATCTACCGTGATGTCGTTGTTTAACTTTTGTATGGTCTCTAACAAGATGTCTTCCGACACGGTTTCTTCTAAACGAATTAGTGACGATATAAAGCCTGTTTCTTCACAATTTTTAACCTTGCTTGCTACATAGGTTTCACTAGCTCCGTTGTTGCCCACTAAAATGGCCGCCAAATGAGGCGCTCTTTTACCATTTGCAGCAAGTGCTGCCGTTTGCGCTTGTAAAGATGCTTTTACAGCGGCTGCTGCAATTTTTCCGTCTAGTACTAACATGCTGCAAAAGTACCCTAAAATGAGGCGTTATAAAAGCATATTTTTTACCATTCATCCTTTCATATTGCCGTTTGGTCGATAAAAAAATCAAATTTTACTTCTAAAAATGAGCGTTTGTTAGGCTGTAATTCATTGAAAATGAAAGCATTAAACTTAGATGTTAAAAAGTTTTAACAAATTGGTAATAATTTCATAATTTACGGTCTTATTTTTTAACCAAATAATATGCAAATGAGAAAATTTTTATTTTTCATGGTTGCAGTGCTCATG
>JBEDIY010000046.1:0-6932 GCA_041173245.1 Bacteroidota bacterium
ATCTAATGCTTGATACTCCTTCCCAAATGCCCTTGATAATTTTTTTGGCAGACATAACAAAAGGGAGGTGACCATATTTACGACTCCAAATTTTTAGTAATACAACGAGTAGTACAATAGCACCTATTAGAATCCCAATTTTTTGCATCGAAAATTGTCCCGACTTGTTTTCAAAAAGTTGTCTAAACAATTCTAAACCATAAGAGGCAATTAAATTTGTTTGTGTAAGAAGTGTAATGATAAAAACAATGGCTAGCGAAACGACGTCAACAGCTCTTTCTGCAACAATGGTTCCTACCAATTTTTCGGCAGGTACTTTTTCATATTTGGCGAGTAGGGTACATTTTAGAACTTCGCCTAAACGCGGAATTGCCAGGTTGGCCAAATAGCCAATCATGACTGCAAAAAAAGTATTTAGGATGCTAGGTTTATAACCCATCGGCTCCATAAGTATCCGCCACCGTAAAGCACGTACAATATGACTAAGGGATAAAATCAAAAACACGGGCACCATGAGCCAGTATTTTGCACCTTTTAAAGTATCTATGAATTCATCCCATTTATTTGCGGGAATTTGTCGCAAACTCCACCAAACTAAAAAAAGGCCTAGTCCAAAAAAGAAGGCATATTTAATAATAGCGCTGATTTGCTTTTTCATGGTACTTAATAAGGTCGAAACAAATGTAAGGCCTTCTACCATTTAATTGAATACAATTTTTATCATATATATTATATAAATAAATAATATATAAACTTATCACGAATAGCTAAATTTATCAATTTTTTTGCTCAGCGCATTGTGCTAGCTCGATTCCTTATAATTTTCGTACCTTTGCCCTCTTAAATTAGGCTCTAGGTATAAAATTGGTAACTCATGTCTACAAAGAAAAGAATACTGTTTATTGCTACCGAGATGTCTCCTTACTTGGAGTTGACAGAGTTTGCAGAAATCATTACCAAACTAGCCATTAAAAGTAACGATAGTGGCTTAGAAGTTCGCTGTATCATGCCGCGTTTTGGCGTGATCAACGAAAGAAGACATAGGTTACACGAAGTGGTTCGTTTATCGGGTATCAATGTTTCTGTAGATGAAGACGATTACCCATTACAAATCAAAGTGGCTTCACTTCCAAATGCAAGACTGCAGGTATACTTTTTAGAAAATGAAGACTTTTTTAAGCGTAAGCAAGTGTTTCATGACGAATCAGATACATGGTTTGATGATAACGCATTGAGAACCATTTTCTTTTGTAAAGGCGCCCTAGAAACCGTTAAAAAGTTTGGTTGGCCTCCCGATATTATTCATTGCAGTGGCTGGATGACCGGCCTCATTCCTGCATATATAAAAACAGCCTACAAAAAAGAACCTGTTTTTGGAAATAGCAAAGTCGTTTTTACCATTGGTCAAAATACCTTTGAAAATGAATTAGGTGCTGATTTTATGAAACAGGCACTGATCAATACAAACGTAAAAGAAAAAGATTTGGATGCCTTTAAAGCTGCCAATAACACCGCCCTTTTTAAAGGAGGCGCTAGCTTTGCCGATGCCATTTCATTTGGTTCCGATCAAATTGATGCGAGCTTGACAGCCGAATTTGCGAAAGTAAAAGGCAAAAAAGTGGTTCCATTTAAAGGATGGGATTCGGATTTAACAGAGTATTTAGAATTGTACAACGACCTTGCGGGCAAGTAATTAGACAAACATGTATTCAAAATTTACAGTACGTAATTTTATAGGTTTTTTTGGTTTGATGTTGATGGTTTTCATGAGCTGTACTAAAGTTCCTTCCACCGAACTTGGTGCTGGTTTAATTCCAACAATTGATGGTGTAATTACCAAAGACACCCTATTAGAGGTGATCACAGATACTTACATGGACAATGATTCGGTAAGGGTGTATAAAAATGACAACCATGTTTTGGGTGCCATTTCCAATGACCCTCTATTTGGAAAAGCTGCAGCCTCTATGTATTTCGAGCTTGCACCGCCGTTTTTCCCATATGCAATTCCGGGCGCAAAAGATAGTATTCGTGTAGACTCCGCCGTTTTAATTTTAAGTTATAAATATGCATATGGTGACACTGCAGCGCCATTAAAATTGACCGTTTCAGAAATTGATCCTACAACACCTTTAATTTCCAATTATAATTATGCAGCTAACTATCCATCTGCATATAATATAAGAACCAAAGGAACACTTGCAGATCCAATAAACATTTTTATACCACGTTTAAAGGATTCTGTGAACAATAGGTATGAGCGAGCAAGCCATCAAATTAGAATTAAATTAAGGTCTGATGTTGCTAGACGTTTTATTAATACCTACGATACAACTAATGCGTATCGCACAGACTCTGCATTTAAATCTTTGTTTGCAGGTTTTGCTTTAACCGTAGATCAAGCTGCGCCGACAAATGCGCTTATTCATATTAACCTCGCAGATACCAACACGAAATTTGCCTTGTATTATAATTCATCTTCTGCAGGTGCCACTGTAAGAGATACTGCTGTTGCCTATTTTAGATTTAATTCTTTTTCTGGCGGTAGTGCTAATTTAATTTCTCGTAATAGAGTTGGAGCAGAAATAGCAAAATACACAGCCACTACAAATAAGTCAGATTCAATTGTATATGTGCAATCGGGTCCAGGTGCTTATGTGCGCGTGAGAATTCCGGGTCTTAAAGGACTCAGTAATCGAATTATTCATAAGGCCGACCTTATTGCAGAGCAGGTTCCAGACGATGCCAATTTGTTTACTACTGACAACTATATGAGGCCTCCAAGGTATTTATTGTTAAGTGCGATAGATACTGTTGAGAATAGGAAATATAATATTCCCAACGACTATATCTTTTCACCCAACCAAGGCCCAAACAAATCTACTTTTGGCGGAGCTGTTTTATCTAAATCGGTTCCTGGATATTCCAGCATTGCAGCTTATTCTTTTGATATGAGCAGGTACATTCAAGGGATTGTAACCAGAAAAGATCCTGTGTATACGCTTCGCATTTCGGCGCCAACGAATGATTCAATTTTATACAGAGAGCCTTACCCACAAGTATCGGCGGTACAGGTATATTACCTAAGTCCTCAAGATGGTAATGATGTTGGTAATGGTCGGGTAAGACTAGGGGGCGGTACACATTCCCGTTTTAGAATGAGATTACGTATTATATTTTCTAGAATATAAGTAACTAATTACTACTTATATTTGTGTTTTATTATAAGCTATAAACAAAAATTCATGCCTTATTTATTTACTTCTGAGAGCGTTTCTGAAGGACATCCAGACAAAATAGCGGATCAGATTTCTGACGCTTTAATCGACAACTTTTTAGCATTTGATCCACAATCAAAAGTGGCTTGCGAAACTTTAGTAACTACAGGTCAAGTTATTTTGGCTGGTGAGGTAAAATCTAAAGCATATTTAGACGTTCAAACTATTGCACGTGATGTGATCAAGAAAATTGGTTACACCAAAAGTGAATATATGTTTGAAGCGGATAGCTGTGGTGTATTAAGTGCTATTCACGAACAATCTGCAGATATCAATCAAGGTGTTGATAGAAAAAAGAAAGAAGAGCAGGGTGCTGGTGACCAGGGTATGATGTTTGGTTATGCAACCAACGAAACCGATGATTATATGCCATTGGCACTTGACTTAGCGCACAAAATCTTAGTTGAACTTGCTGCATTAAGAAGAGAAAACAAGGCGATCAAATATTTACGTCCAGATGCTAAGTCTCAAGTAACACTTGAGTACAACGATAAAAACGAGCCTGTACGTATTGATGCAATTGTGGTATCTACGCAACACGATGATTTTGATAAAGAAGGTAAGATGTTGGCTAAAATCAACAAGGATATTGTTGAGATTTTAATACCACGCGTTAAAGCGAAGTACAAGAAGTACGCAAAATTATTTAACAAGGATATCAAATATCATATTAACCCAACCGGTAAGTTTGTGATTGGTGGACCGCACGGTGACACTGGTTTAACAGGCCGTAAAATCATCGTAGATACTTACGGTGGTAAAGGTGCACACGGTGGTGGTGCTTTCTCTGGTAAAGATCCTAGTAAGGTAGACCGTTCTGCAGCATATGCAACGCGTCATATCGCTAAAAACTTAGTAGCTGCTGGTGTAGCTAGCGAAGTACTCGTTCAAGTTTCTTACGCGATTGGTGTTGCGAAACCAACATCTATTAACGTAAACACCTACGGTACTGCTAAAGTAAAATTAACCGATGGTCAAATTGGTAAGTTGGTAGAATCAATTTTTGATATGCGCCCTTACTTTATTGAGCAGCGTTTAAAATTAAGAACGCCAATGTATAGTGAAACTGCTGCTTACGGTCATATGGGTCGTAAAAATGAGACAGTAACTAAAACATTTACAACCCCAGATGGTAAATCAAAAACTATGAAAGTGGAATTATTTACTTGGGAGAAATTAGATTATGTAGCAAAGGTTAAAAAAGCCTTTGGTTTAAAATAATATAAGTCTATAACAAAAAGCCCCTGCTAATTTTAGTGGGGGCTTTTTATTTAGAATGACACAGACACATATATTTGACGCACGCAACAATTAACATGCATCAGAAAAATCCTTGGACCATAAAAAATAGCAAACCCATTTACCAAAATGCGTGGATTGATGTCACTGAATTTGAAGTGCTTAATCCAGCTGGTAATCCGGGTATTTATGGTAAGGTTCATTTTAAAAATATTGCGGTAGGTGTTGTCCCCATCACGCCAGATTTGCATACCTATTTGGTAGGGCAGTTCCGCTTTACGTTAGATGCATATAGTTGGGAAATTCCGGAAGGGGGCTCTCCGGAGGGTACTGATCCACTGCAGGCAGCCATTCGGGAATTGAAAGAAGAAACAGGGCTTGTAGCTGCAAAGTATAAAGAGCTAATGCGCATTCATTTATCCAACTCTGTTTCTGATGAACTCGCTATTATTTATTTGGCTACCCAGTTAACGCAGCAGGATGCAGCACCTGAAGAAACGGAAGCTTTACAAATTAAAAAAGTATCTTTATCGGACGCTTTTGGCATGGTAGCAGACGGAACAATTACCGATGCCATGAGTGTGGCTGCACTTACTAAAATTGAGTTATTACAAGTGCAGGGGCTTCTTATCTAATTTAATTTCACATGGCAATCAAACAATCGACATTAATTATTGGACGTCAACCACTCGTAGAAGCTTTGCAGTCGGGGAGGTCTATCGATAAAATTTTATTTCAAAAAAATATTTCTGGCGAAGCCATTTTGCAAATTAGGCAGTTGGCACGTGAATACAATGTACCCATTCAACTCGTGCCGCCCGAAAAATTAAATGGCTTAACAAAAGCCAATCATCAGGGGGTGGTTGCCATTGCGGGTCTTGTGCAATATTTAGATTTACAACAAGTAATTGATCACGTGGTAGAAAAAGGAGAGGCGCCATTATTTGTAATGTTAGATGGCATTACAGATGTACGCAATATTGGAGCCATTGCAAGAAGTGCACTCTGTTGTGGTGCACAGGCGCTCATTATTCCGGACAAGGGTGTTGGTGCGCTGAATGCCGAAGCTGTTAAAAGTAGTGCAGGTGCACTTGAGCATATTCATGTATGCCGTGTTAATAGTTTAATTAAGGCAGTTGATACCCTGCATTTAAATGGCATACAAGTATATACTTCCGAGATGCGCGCCGATAAAAAAATATATGAGCTTGCATTAACCGACCCATGTTGTGTGATTATGGGCGACGAAGGAAAAGGCGTACAGCCATATTTAGCAAAAGCAGCAGATGCATTTTTTACCATTCCTATGGCTGGTACTTTTGATTCTTTTAATGTGGGTGTTGCCACGGGTATCGTTTTGTATGAAGCCATGAAACAGCGTTTATTACAAGCTTAATATTTACTGTATGAAGTTTCATTGTGAATTTGATATACCGGCACTTCAAAGTCCTATTGGGCATAGGAGTCATACGCTCATGATTGGCTCTTGCTTCACAGAAAATATGGGTGAAAAATTAGCGAAACATTTGTTTCATGTATTGGAAAACCCAAATGGTGTTTTATTTAATCCAGTGTCTGTTGCAGAAGCACTCACTCAATATATCGACGCGACAACTTTTACGAATAACGATTTATTTTATTTTAACGAAGCATGGCATTCTTGGAAACACCATAGTCGTTTTTCGGGTACGACACCAGAAGAAGCACTCGGTAAAATAAATGAGGCTAACGGGGCTGCGCACTCGTTTTTAAAAAAAGCGTCACACTTATTTATAACACTCGGATCTGCGTGGGTATATCAGTTAACAGATCAGGCCACTGGGTATGCGCCTAATTTTGTTGCAGCCAATAACCATAAAGCACCGGCTAGTTGGTTTACAAAAAAATTATTAATGCCATCAGATATTGAGGCGATCTATAGCCCACTTGTTGCACGCTTACGAAATTTAAATCCAGGGTTACAAATTATTTATACCATTAGTCCAGTGCGTCATGTGCGTGAAGGCATGGTAGAAAATAATCGGAGTAAGGCCGCTTTAATTCAGGCGGTACATAGTCTTGTGGAAACTGACGCCAATAGTTATTATTTTCCTGCTTACGAAATTGTAATTGATGATTTACGTGATTACCGTTTTTACAGCGAAGACATGGTGCATCCCAATTACCACGCTACAGAATATGTTTGGGAAAAATTTTTGCAGGCCTGCACAACACCAGAAACTAAACATCTAATCAAAGAAATTGCTGCTATCAATTTAGCTGCTGCACACAAGCCTTTTTATGTACATTCTAATCAGCACCAACAATTTGTTCATAAAACAATTGAAAAAATTGAAGCTTTGAGTGCGCAGTATCCTTATTTAGATTGGAGTAAACAACTTGAATTGTTAAAGGCGCAACTGCTTCCTTACATTA
>JBEDIY010000047.1:0-43074 GCA_041173245.1 Bacteroidota bacterium
CAGCACCAACAATTTGTTCATAAAACAATTGAAAAAATTGAAGCTTTGAGTGCGCAGTATCCTTATTTAGATTGGAGTAAACAACTTGAATTGTTAAAGGCGCAACTGCTTCCTTACATTATTTAGTGAATACGGTCGCCTCTAATTTCCATCGACTCCATCACTTCTTTTTCATACGTCAACCATTCGCTCCAACGACCCAAGGTTTTTTCTTTTCCAAAGTATAAGTTAGCTAGGTCAATAAACAACGTGTAATGGCCTGCTTCGCTTTCCATAAAACGTCTATAAAACTTTTTTAAATACGCATCGGAAAGGCCCTCGCTTAATCTTTTAAAACGCTCGCAACTTCTAGCTTCTACAAGTGCCATCATTAATAATTGATCGAGTAAGCGGGTAGGTTCGTCACCCCCTTTTTTTTGAAATGCGATGAGTGCATTAACGTATACATCTTTTCGCTGTTTGCCTAGTTGTAAACCACGTTTGTGTAGTTCTTGCAACACCAATCTAAAATGGCCCCACTCTTCGGTTACAATAGGTGCTAATTCTTTAACGAGTTCTACCCGGTCGGAGTAGCGCTGAATATAGGAGATGCAGGTTAACGCTGCTTTTTGCTCGCAATAAGCGTGGTCTGTTAAAATAGCTTCAATGCTAATGGCTGCAAGGTCAACCCAGCGTGGATCAGTGGGTAGTTGAAGGCCTAATATATTCTTAGTATCGGTAGACAATTCCATATGCAAATATCCACCATCGGCTTCAATTATAAAAACCTTTGTTACGCCACATAAAAATCTTAATTTCAGTGCTCAAACAGTTGTTATGCGTATTGTTCCTCTAATTATTTCTGCGGCCCTTACTACAGGTCTTGTTGCAGTGCTCAACACTCCACTTTCTGTAGGTAAAACCAAAACACCAAGGCTTGGATATTTTTTATCGCCGCAACAAGGTTTTTGGCAAAATGCCGAACCCGAAAACAAATCTTTCGATGCCAATATTGTGGTAGATGGTTTGCAGGATAAAGTAGAAGTGCTCATGGATGAAAGACTCGTGCCACATATTTATGCAAACAATGACAATGACGCTTATTATACACAAGGCTTTTTGCATGCCAAGTTTAGGCTCTGGCAAATGGAATTTCAAACCTATGTAGCGGCCGGCAGGTTAAGTGAAATTGTAGGCCCCGACCGTATTGCTACCGATCGTTTTTTTAGAAGACTAGGTATGTTAGAAGGGGCAGAAGCCACCATGAAAAAAATGGCCAATAATCCAGCACTACAAGCAGCTGTTACGGCTTATGCAAATGGTGTGAATGCGTATATAAAATCATTACAGCCTTCTCAAATTCCATTCGAATATAAATTACTCGATTATAAACCTGAAGCGTGGACGCCTATTAAAACCTATTTATTTTTCATGTTCATGTCTTATGATTTAACAGGAAGAGGCACTACCACCGATCTTCAAATGACCAATTCAAAAAATTATTTTGGCTACGAAGATTTTAATAAACTATATACCAATGTGCAGGATTCTTTAGATCCTATCATTCCAAAAGGAACGGAGTATGAAAAAGCTTCTGTTGCTGTCATAACGCCAGCTTCACTAGACTCATTATATTTTGCAAAAACAGGTTCTGTTGCGCCAAATGGTTCCGAAGCGCCCGATAAAAACAATGGTTCCAACAACTGGGCTATTGCTGGCACTAAAACTAAAAGTGGTAAACCTATTTTAGCAAGTGATCCGCACCTTGGTTTAAACTTACCGTCACTTTGGTATGAAGTACAAATTACCACACCCACCCATAGTACGTATGGTGCTAGTTTTCCTGGATCTCCTGCAGTGATTATTGGTTTTAATGATAGTATTGCTTGGGGTGTTACCAATGCCGGTAGAGATGTACTTGATTATTACGATATCAAGTTTAAGGATTCTACCATGGGCGAATATTGGTTTAATGGCGCATGGCAAAAATCGGTGATTAAAGAAGAGATTATAAAAGTAAAAGGGCAGGCCGATTCAATTGATAGGGTTGCAATTACCGCACTTGGTTCTGTTATGTATGACCCAAGTTATAACGCAAATGGTTCTGATGGAAAATACCTTGCAGTAAGATGGACGGCTCAAGATGGAAGCAGCGGACTTCAAACATTTTATGAATTAAACAGGGCTAAAAATTTTGATGATTATGTAAATGCTATTGATCATTGGACTTGTCCTGGTCAAAACTTTGCATTCGCAAGTGTAAGTGGTGATATTGCGATTAAACAGCAAGGTGCTTTTGTTGCCAGATGGAATAGACAAGGTGATTTTGTCATGCCGGGTCAGGATAGTAGTTATTTATGGCAAGGAATGATTCCCGCTTCCGAAAATCCGATGATGAAAAACCCGGAGCGTGGTTTTGTTAGCAGTGCCAACCAGATGTCTACCGATAGCACCTATCCTTATTATTTAGGAGCAGCCAACGCATTTCCTTTATACCGTGGCATTATCATCAATAAAAAGTTGAATGCGATGTTTGGGATTACGCCAGCAGATGTGCAGGCGCTTCAAACAAATAATGACAATATTTTTGCAGAAATGGCTAGGCCAGCAATCTTTAAATTTTTAAATGAGGCAACATTAAATGCAGTGGAAAAAAAGCATGTAGGTTATTTACGCAGTTGGAATTTGCGTAATGATATCAACGAAAAAGGAGCGTCAGTTTTTAAAGCGATATGGGATAGTTTAGAAGTTGCTGTTTGGGCCGATGAGTTTAAAAATGCAAAACTTCCATTACAGTGGCCCGACGAATCTACGCTACTAGAGCAAATGCTAAAAGATTCTGTGGTGCTCTTTGAGGATAATATATCTACACCGAATGTGAAGGAAACAATTTTTGATGCCGTAACAGAAGCTATTAAAAAAGCAACACCTCAATTACAGCAAATGGAAAAAGACGGAACACTTGCTTGGGGCGCTTACAAAGACACGCGTGTAAACCACTTACTAAAAATTCCATCACTTAGTAGACTCCATTTACCAATAGGCGGTGGTGTGCATATTATTAATGCAACTACTGGTAACCATGGTCCTAGTTGGCGTATGGTGGTTCACCTTGTAAATGGCATAGAAGCGTATGGTGTGTATCCGGGTGGTCAAAATGGAAATCCAGGAAGTAAATATTATGATAGCTTCATTGATAGTTGGGCTGCTGGAAAATACTACCGTATTTTATTTTTATCAAAAGAAGCGGCTCAGCAAAATAGCCAAATCAAATGGCGTTTAACCTTTACAAATTCTTAATTTAATATTTATGAAATTTATAGTAGCGATTGTATTGCATGGTTTTCTAGCTTTTGCTGTGGGTTTATATAGTCAGTTTCCATGGTGGCTTTTTGTGGGCACATCTGGTATAGTGGCTTTTTTTATAATGGATACGCCAGCTAAAAGTTTTTTTGCAGGATTTTTGGGTGTAGGTGCTTTATGGTCAGGGTTAGCCTTTGGGAAGGACCTAGCCAACGCGCACCTGTTATCTAGTAAAGTGGCG
Organism: Bacteroidota bacterium; assembly: GCA_041173245.1. GTDB lineage: Bacteria > Bacteroidota > Bacteroidia > Chitinophagales > Chitinophagaceae > Sediminibacterium. Next base: position 3,524 of record JBEDIY010000047.1, read on the forward strand.
CAAATATTGCCACTTGGGGGTTCCTATATCGCGCTTATCGCAGTTACAGGTGTTGTGGGTGGATTGCTAGGTGGTTTTGCAGCCCTTACCGGCGCATATTTTCGTAGTAAATCTACCAAGTAAACATTAATTTTTACCTTTTAACAAATAGGTAGCATCTATTCATTAGAAGCTGCCTATTTTTGTTTTTATGCGTCTTTATTGTTATTTGCTTATTGTATCTCTAGGTTTACTGTGTGGTAGTAAAGTGTTTGCACAAACCGTTGTCACGGGATCCATCACCGATGCGTCCGGTAAAAAGCTCGCACACGCTTCTGTATTAATCAAAGGCACTACTAGGGGCGTAACGGCTAATGCCGACGCAAAATTTTCATTGTCATTAGTAGCGGGGTCATACACCATAGTTTGTAATTATGTAGGTTTTGAAGCAGTAGAAAAGAAAATAAAAATAGCGCAAGGTCAGGATACGCTTTTGTTGCCATTTGTACTATCCAAACAAGTGTACTTACTAAATGATGTTGTGGTGAATTCAAAAGGGGAGGATCCTGCTTATGCCATTATTAGAAAAGCCATTAAAAAAAGGCCTGATTATTTAAATGAAATTAAAAAATTTAGTGCTGAGGTATATATAAAAGGACAATTGGTTTTAAATGATTATCCAACATCATTTTTTGGAAAGTCATTAGCACCTAGCAATTTTGATACGGTTAAAAACCGGATTTTATTTTTATCCGAAACAGTTTCTGATTACTATGTAGACGTTCCTAACAAAGAACGTATTGAGGTTAAGTCTTCTAAAGTAAGTGGCAGAAGTAATGGGTTTGGACTTAGCAATCCGCAAATCATTTCTTTTTATCAGAACAATATTGACCTCGCTAACGGACTAAACCCCCGTGGTTTTGTATCTCCTATTGCAGATGGTGCACTTGGTTTTTATAATTATAAATTTGAGGGCACTTTTTATGAAAATGGTATTGAAATAAGTAGGATTCGTGTGCTACCTAAACGCAAATATGAGCCCCTTTTTACAGGCATTATTAATATCATCGAAAATGAATGGCGTCTTCATAGTGTTCAACTGAGCTTGTTTAAAGAACAGCAAATGCAGCTTTTGGATACCCTTCAAATAGAGCAGATTTATGTTCCTACAAAGCAGGGTTGGGTTATAAAAAATCAAGTTATTTATCCAAAGGGTAAATTCTTTGGCTTTGCTTTTTCTGGAAGCTTTGTTCAGGTCTATGATCAATTTAATTTAGCACCTCAATATGGTAAAAAGTTTTTTGGCAATACCTTTTTAAAATACCTAGATAGTTCCAATAAAAAAAGTAGCGCTTATTGGGATAGTATTAGGCCGGTTCCACTTGGAATTGCAGAAGCAAAAGATTATGCAAAAAAAGATAGCCTAGAAAAAATTCGACAAAATCCTAAATACCTAGATTCTCTAGACCGTATTCGAAATAAATTTAAATTATCTGGTTTTTTATTAACAGGACAAACGATTAACAAGCAAAGTAAAAAAGTACGGATTCAATTTGATGCTTTAATTGGTTCTATTAATTATAATACCGTCGAAGGGTACAATGCTAGTTTTTCACCACGTTGGACAAAGCGTTACACGGGCCGTAATAGTGTATCTGTAGAGCCTTCAGTTCGTTATGGATTTAGCAATACTAGGTTGCAGCCCTCTGCTACTGTCCGGTATAATTTTGGTAAAAAATATTTCAATAATATTGGCATTGGTTTTGGTAGAAAAATGTTCCAATTTAATAATGATATTGCGATACCTGAAACTCAAAATACGGTACAAACGATTTTGTATGAACGTAATTTTTTAAAATTATACGAGGCTCAGTATATTAATATTGGATATGGAGCAGGCCTAGGAAGTGGACTTAATTTTAGGGTTAATTTTCAGTATCAAAATAGATTGGCGCTACCTAATTTAAATAAGCCACTTATTTTTGTAGATCATATTAATAGGAGTTATTCGGCCAATACCCCATCACCTGCATCAAACGATCATTTTGAACAACATCAGGCTACCACTTTAACGGGGGTTTTAACTTGGCAACCAGGCGGTAAATACATCGAACTTCCTGAGCAAAAAATTGGGGTTGGTTCCAAGGCACCTACATTTACAGTAACCTACAAAAAAGGTATTTCCAATTTATTAGGTAGTGATATTGATTATACCAAATGGTCACTTAATGTGTCTGATGATTTGCCGCTTGGACTTGGTGGTAGTTTTCAATACCGGGCAACCATGGGTGGTTTTGTAAATGCCAACAAATTATTTGCGCCCGATTTTCAACATTATTTTGGTAACCAAGCGTATGTTACAATCGAACATTTAAAAGGATTTCAATTGCTGCCTTATTACCAGTTTAGCAACCAGTCTCGTTTTTATTCCACTGTTTTTGCCGAATATCATCTAAATGGGCTTCTTACCAATAAAATTCCTGGCTTTAGAAAATTGAATTGGTTTTTAGTAGGTGGGGTGAGCTACTTGCACGTAAATAATATGGTTGACTACACCGAGGCCATTATTGGTATCGAAAATATTTTTAAAGTAATGCGTGTAGACCTTATCAATGGCTATCAGAAGGGGGAGCCCACAAGAACCGGGGTTCGAATAACTGTTCCTATCGTGTTTAAATAATTTATCTATTTTTGCGCTACTATGGCAGTTCTACACAACCGCGTCTCTAACGAAGAGTTAAAGGCGCTTATGATGGCGGAAACTTTTCACCGCATCACCATTAGTTTTTATGCGTATTTCCCAGTCCAAAACCCTGCCGTTTTTAGAGACGATTTATACAAAGCATTATTTCCTTTACAAGTTTTTGGTAGAATTTATGTAGCGAATGAAGGTATCAATGCCCAAATAAGTGTGCCTGATTTTAATGTTGAAAATTTCAGAGCACATCTTTATTCGATAGAACATTTACATGGACTTCGTTTAAATGTAGCGGTAGATGATGATGGTAAAAGTTTTTGGGTGCTTAAAATAAAAGTACGTGATAAAATTGTTGCTGATGGAATAACCGATCCGACATTTTCTATGGAAAATAAAGGAAAGTATGTGAACGCTGTTCAAATGAATGAACTCCTACAAAAGCCGGATACCATTGTTATTGATATGCGCAATCATTACGAGTACGAAGTTGGACATTTTAAAGGCGCCATCGAAATTCCTTCCGATACTTTTAGAGAACAACTACCCATGGCAGCAGATATGATGAAGGGTCATGAAGAAAAAAATATTATCATGTATTGTACGGGTGGCATCAGATGTGAAAAGGCAAGTGCCTATATGCTACATCAGGGATTTAAAAATGTATTTCATTTAGAAGGTGGAATCATTAATTATGCGAATGAGGCCGAAGAGGCAGGTATCGAAAAAAAATTTATTGGAAAAAACTTTGTATTTGATAAACGTTTAGGGGAAAGGATTACAGCGGATATTATTGCTGCATGTCATCAGTGCGGAAAGCCTGCAGACACGCATACCAATTGTTTAAATGACGGATGCCATTTGTTATTTATTCAATGTGAAAATTGTGCTACAACATTTGAAGGTTGTTGTAGCAAAGGTTGTCAAGACACCATTCATATGCCACTTGAACGTCAAAAAGAATTACGCAAGGGTATACGAAACGGACAACACATTTTTAACAAGAGCAAAAGACTTCGCCCTAGACTTAATGAGCCTGATCTATAAATAGCAAATTTACTCGGTGCAAAATTTTGCAAAAGACACTGAGACTGCATCCATAATTTGTTCTTCTGTAAAAGTGGTAGGTACAAAAGGGTTACCAGTTACTTTTTCATATAGTTCAATGTAACGGTTACTAATTGTTTGAATCCACTCGTCTGACATTTCAGGAACAGTTTGTCCTGCTTTGCCCATAAAATTATTTTGGATGAGCCACTCGCGCACAAACTCTTTACTGAGTTGTTTTTGTTTTTCACCAGAAGCTTGTCTGTCTTCAAAACCATCTGCGTAAAAATAACGCGACGAATCAGGTGTATGCACTTCATCCATTAAATAAATAGTTTCACCAATTTTTCCAAACTCATATTTAGTATCGGCTAAAATAAGCCCTTGCTTACTCGCTATTTCTTTGCCTCTGTTAAATAGGGCAAGTGCATATTTCTCTAAAACGGACCAATCCTCCGCACTAACGAGTCCAGTAGCAATTATGTCTTCTTTCGAAATATCCTCGTCATGACCTTCAGACGCCTTGGTAGAAGGGGTAATTATGGGGCCCTGGAAAAAATCATTTTCTTTTAAACCCTCGGGTAATGATACCCCGCAAAGTGTTCTTACCCCAGAAGCATAGGTTCTATAAGCATGCCCTACTAAATTGCCGCGAACCACCATTTCAATCTTAAAAGGGATGCATTTTTTGCCCACCGACACGGTTGGGGCAGGGGCGTCTAATAGCCAATTTGGACAAATGTCTTGGGTTTGACCTAACATAAATTCCGCTATCTGATTGAGCACTTGACCTTTATATGGTATAGTTTTTGGTAATATTACATCAAAGGCAGAAATACGATCGCTGGCTATCATAATTAACCAGTTGGTACCTATGGTGTACACATCTCTTACTTTTCCATGGTAAATGGCTGTCTGGTAGGGGAATTGAAGGCTTTGCATGATCAAAAATAGCACCTAAATCAACAAAAAGGAGGGATTCAAAAGCCTTTTTCTCAACACTCTTAATATGTGTTGGTAGAAATTAAATTTTTGCAAAAGCTTAACTTGTGCTATTTTGCCCCCAAATTATAACCAAATTTTGCCAAAATGAGAAGACTCTACAGCAAATGTTTATTTGTGGCCATGGCTGCTACTATAACAATTAGTGCTAGCGCCCAAAATTCAACTACCGTATCTGGTAGTGTAAAAAATGCTAAATCAAAAGAACTGGTTTCGGCTGTATCTGTAACCGTAAAAGGAAGTTCTGTTGGAACTTTTACAGATGATAAAGGTACTTTCCGTTTTTCATCCATCAAGAATTACCCAGTTACATTGGTGTTTTCTTCTGTTGGATTTGCAAACAAAGAAGTAACCGTTAGTGCAGCAAAAACTGGTCTAGAAGTTTCATTAGAACCTTCTTTCACACTCGGTAATGAAGTAGTTGTTTCTGCTTCAAGAGTACCAGAAAGAATTTTAGAATCTCCAGTATCTATCGAGCGTGTTAGTTCCGCAGCGATTAGAAATACTGCAGCATCTAATTATTATGATATCCTTACCAACTTAAAAGGTGTGGACGTTGTAGCTGCTAGTTTAACTTTTAAATCGGTGGGAACACGCGGATTTAATAGTAGTGGTAACACACGTTTAAACCAATTGATTGATGGAATGGATAACCAAGCCCCAGGTCTTAACTTCTCTGTGGGTAGTGTTATTGGTTTAACTGAATTAGACGTAGATAATATGGAATTACTTCCGGGTGCGTCTTCTGCATTATATGGCCCAGGTGGTATGAATGGTACTGTTTTAATCAACAGTAAAAACCCGTTCAAATACCAAGGTTTAAGTTTTCAAATTAAGCAAGGTATCAACCATGTTGATGCTGCACAGCGTCCAACATCTGCCTACAATGATTGGGCAATTCGTTGGGCTAAAAAAGTAACTGACAAATTCGCTTACAAAATCACAGCAGAAAACATGACTGCTCAAGATTGGTTAGCGAATCAATCTAATAACTATTCTAGAGGTACTGGTACTCCAAATGGTGTTACTATTCCAGGATGGAGAGATATTGATCCTAACTATGATGGTGTAAACTTTTATGGTGATGAAACTTCTCAAAGTCTAGGTTCAATTGCAAATGCTGTTATTGCAGCTTCAGGCGTACCTGCTTCTGCAGTTGGCTTTTTCAATGCATTTTTAGCAACAAACCCGACAGCAAATCTTGCCACATATAACGCTGCTTTAACAGCAGGTGGCTTAGGTGCTTTAGTGAATTCTGGTATGTCTCCAATATTTTATGGTGCTGCAAGAGGTATGTTTGGTAACCAAATGGTTAGTAGAACAGGTTATGCAGAAAGAGACGTATTAGATCCAACCACTTCTAACTTTAAACTTACAGGTAGCTTAAACTACATGTTAACTAATAAAATAGAAGCTTCTTTCTCTACTTATTTTGGAACAGGTAATACTGTGTACACGGGTTCTGATCGTTACTCTTTAAGAGATTTACGTATGGCTCAATTTAAGTTTGAGTTAAAGCATAAAAACTGGTACGTGCGTGCTTATGCTACGCATGAAAACTCTGGTAACTCATTTAATGGTACCATTGCAACCCGTACATTTAACGAGGCTTGGAAGCCAAGTTCTTCTTGGTATCCTCAATATATGGTTGCTTACGTTTCTGCAATGCAACAAGGAGCTCCACAATATATGTCTCATATGGCTGCACGTAATTTTGCAGACCAAGGAAGACCTACTGGCTTTATTGGTAACCATCCTTTATTCCAATCAATTGTTAGAACACCGATTGGTAAAAAAGTGGCAGGCATGAATGGTTTAGAAGGTGGTCAATTTATGGACAAGTCTAGACTCAATGTAATTGATGCACAATACAACTTGACAGAAGCCTTAGGTCTTGCTAAAACAGGTACCGATTTTTTAGTTGGATTTAACACCAAGCAATACCAATTGAATTCTGAAGGAACTATTTTTGCAGATACATTAGGCGCTATTAACATCAATGAGTTTGGTGCTTATGGTCAATTATCTCAAAAATTATTCAAAGACATCGTAAAAGTAACTATCTCTGGTCGTTACGATAAAAACACAAACTTTGCTGGTCGCTTTACACCAAGAGCATCTGCTGTTATCAAATTAAAGCAAGACCACAACTTACGTTTGTCATATCAAACTGCTTACCGTTTCCCAACAACTCAAAACCAGTGGATCAACTTACTTGTAGGTGGTGGTACTCGTTTAATGGGTGGTTTACCTCAATTACGTGATTACTACAACTTTAGTGGTAACCCAGGTTTTACTTTAGCTAGTGTGCAAGCATTTGGTGCAAGCGCAATGGCAGGTGCTCCAAACCCAACTTTATTAAAGGCACAAAATTTTGGCGAATTCAAGCCAGAGTCTAGTACTTCATTTGAAGTTGGTTACAAGGGTTTATTTGGAAAAGTATTATTGGTTGACGCTTATATGTACAACTCTAGATACCAAAACTTTATTAGTGGTGTAACTGTAATTCAATCTAGAGGTTCTTACAACCCAATGAATTTGTTGTTTGAATCTTCAAGAATTGGTTATAGCATTTCTACCAATGCGCCAGGTGAAGTTACTGTTAAAGGATGGGGTGCTTCTGCAGACTTCCTATTACCTAAAAACTTTACCATTGGTGCTAACATCTATTCTGATGTAATTGGTGATTTGGCTCCTGGTTTTGTGTCTTATTTTAACACTTCTAAATACCGTACCAATATTACGTTTGCAAATTCTGGTTTTGGTACCAATAACAGATATGGCTTTAACCTAGTTTACAGAAATGTAACTGATTTCTTCTACGAAGGTACTTTTGGTACAGGTCAAATGCCAGGTTACAAAACATTAGATGGACAGGTTAGCTACAAATTCCCAGCCATTAAGTCTGTGGTTAAAGTAGGCGGAACCAACCTTCTTAACAAATACTACCGTACAGGTTGGGGTAGCCCTGCCATTGGTGGATTGTACTATGTAAGCTTTGCTTATAACGTATTTTAATCTAACCAGTACGTCTTAAAAAATTAAAGCCCCTTACCTATGTAAGGGGCTTTTTTTATCACTATTTATCTCTATTTTTGCAACTCAATTAATAACCATATAACTATGCGTTCAATAGCTTTTAGAGAGGCGCTCAGAGAGGCCATGCAAGAAGAAATGAGAAGAGATGAGCTTGTATTTTTAATGGGTGAAGAAGTAGCACAATACAACGGTGCATATAAAGTAAGCCAAGGGATGCTTGCAGAGTTTGGTGAAAAAAGAGTGATTGATACACCTATTGCTGAGCTTGGTTTTACGGCGATTGCAGTAGGCGCGGCACAAAATGGGTTGAAGCCAATTGTAGAATTCATGACCTGGAACTTTGCTGTTTTAGCAATGGATCAAATTTTAAATACAGCATCAAAAATGCTTGCGATGAGTGGTGGACAAATTGGATGTCCCATTGTATTTAGAGGACCTAACGGTAGCGCGGGTCAATTAGGTGCACAACACTCAACAGCGTTTGAAAGTTATTATGCCAATATACCAGGTATTAAAGTAGTGTCTCCATCAAATGGTTACGATGCAAAAGGTCTTATGAAGCAGGCTATTCGTTACGAGAAAGATCCGGTGATGTTTATGGAAAGTGAAGTAATGTATGGCGATAAATGTGATATTCCTGATGATGAATATTATATTCCACTAGGTAAAGCGGATGTTAAAAAAACGGGTAGAGACATCACTATTGTTTCTTATAATAAGATGATGAAAGTAGCGCTTGGTGCTGCTGAAGAATTAGAAAAAGAAGGCATTAGTGCTGAGGTTGTTGATTTGCGCACGGTTCGTCCACTAGACTGGATGACCATTTTAGATAGCGTTAAAAAAACAAACCGTTTATTAATTGTAGAAGAGCAGTGGCCGTTTGCTTCTGTGTCTTCAGAAATCACTTACCGTATACAAAAAGAAGGATTCGATTATTTAGACGCACCTATTCGCAGAATTACAAGTGCCGATGCGCCAATGCACTATGCACCTAATTTAACGGCACTCGCTATACCTGATGTTTCAAGAACAGTGAAGCTTGCTAAAGAAATGATGCACCAAAGAAAATAATTACAATGTGCCCAGGCTACTATAGTATAAGGCATATTTTGTTTTTTATTGGCTGTATTTTTGTTCATGTTTCCCTTGCACAAACGCGTATTGATACAACGATGTTAGGTACACTTGACAGTGTGGTTGTTACTGCTTTTCGCATACAAGTAAAGGGGCAAACGATACCTGCATCGATTGCACAAATTTCTCGTAAAACACTTGCACAAGAAGTAAATGGAACATTACTGCCTGCCTTTAATTTGGTAGCAGGCGTTCGCATGGAACAGCGCTCCGAAGGCAGTTACAGGCTTGCCATTAGAGGTAGTTCATTAAGGTCTCCATTTGGTGTACGCAATGTAAAAGTCTATTGGAACGATGTGCCATTTTCTGATCCTTCAGGCAATACCTATCTCAATATTATACCTTTTGCGTTAATACATGGAATTGATATCATTAAAGGTCCTGTTGGAGCTGCTTATGGCTTAGGAACAGGCGGTGCAGTTTTGCTGCAATCAAATTTTGATACAGACTCGTTGATGCATACGAATGCAACAGTTCAATTACGCGCTGGAAGTTTTGGATATTTCGGTCAAGATCTTCGCGTTACGCTTCAACAAAAAAATGTTCAGCAAACTTTTTTTGTTTCCAATGAAAAAATAGATGGATGGCGCGATCAATCTGGATCTTCTAAAAAAAATATCACCTGGCTTGGCACACTTACAAAAAATAAACACAAAATAAAAGCCATGCTTTTATTTACGGATCTGATGTATCAAACACCGGGTGGCCTCACGCTCGCTCAAATGCAGCAAAACCCAAGATCAGCAAGACAAGCCACTGCAACATTACCTAGTGCTGTTGCGCAACAAACAGCGGTGTTCAACAAAACCTTACTAGGAAGCATTCACCACAATTACCAACTCACAAAAAATATAGATTGGCAAAATTTTATGGTAGGTGCTAATACCAATTTTAAAAATCCATTTATAACCAATTACGAAACAAGGCATGAAAAAAATGCAAGCTTTGGAAGTCATCTGATGATGCGCTTTCAAAAACCAGTGGGCGATATAAAAATTATTATAGGTGGGGAGTGGCAAGTGCAGGATGCAGCCATCAATAACTACGGTAATAAAAGAGGGATACGTGACACATTACAATTTGCCGATCAAATAACTACAAAGCAAGGTTTCCTTTTTGCAAATGCATCGATTCGTTTGCAACAAAAATGGCAGATAGAACTAGGTATTAGTGATGCGTATATGGGGTACCGGTATTCCCGCAGTACTATTTTAACTGAATCAGCCCAATCAAAATCTAACCTTGGTTTATTGGCACCACGTATGGGTGTCTCTTATGAAGCAGCAAAAAATACAAACCTTTATTTTCAAATTTCTAAAGGCTTTTCGCCACCAACACTTGCAGAAATTAGACCTTCCGATGGACTATTTTATAAAAATCTTTTACCAGAGTATGGTTGGAATTTTGAAATGGGTGTAAAAGGAACAGCTATACATAAAAAACTCAGGTATGAATTATCAGCCTATCATTTTGGTGTAAAAGATGCGATTGTTAGACAAAATAATAATGCGGGTGTTGAGTATTTTGTAAATGCAGGATCTACTAGGCAGGCCGGTGCCGAATTTCAATTAGACTATGTGGCCCGTTTTAGTAAAACGCATCAAATACAAATTCAGGCTGGATATGCCTATCAGCCATACCGGTTTGTACAATACAAGCAAGCAGGTATTGTATTTAATGGAAATGCGCTCACAGGAAATGCAAAGCATCAAATAGCTTCTTCTATCACTTACGACTACAAAAAAACGGCATCTATTTTTGTTAGGCTACAATCACTTTCTAGGGTCCCACTTACTGATGCCAATGATGTCCATGCAGGAAGTTATCAACTGATTCAATCTGGTATTTCCATAAATCATCTCCGGGTACGTTATTTTGTAAGCGTAGATAATTTACTAAACAAATCCTATAGCCTGGGTAATGATATTAATGCGGCTGGAAGGCGTTATTACAACCCTTCTTCGCCCCGGGGATACATGGCCGGGATAAGTATTCAAATGGCTAAATACCGCCGTTAAACAGGCTATTATTGCCTTTTCTAGCCTGTTACTACCAAATATCATGATTTACATAAACTTTTAACACTAAAATGGCCAATGTGGGTGCTAAAAGGATATTTTTGTTAACGTTAAAAGCAAATAACTATGACTGGACTTTTACTATTTATTGTGGGTGTACTTGGTTGGCACATTGGGGTGTACGGGTTATTTAATAAATCAAAAATTGAGGGATGGAAAGCCTTTGCGCCTTTTTACAATACCTATCAAATGGTGGAGCTAACAGGTATAAAAAAATATTGGTTTTGGTTGCAGTTGATTCCTATTGTAGGGCAGTTCATAACTATTTGGATTACGATTATTTACGTCATGCATTTTAAAAAAGTAAGTTTACTCGATCATACCTTACTGGTTTTTCTTCCATTTATTTACCTCCCTTTTATTGGATTTTCTGCTAGCACAAAATGGTATGGTGATGAAGCTTTAGCGCATTATCATAAGTCAGGTGCACGTGAATGGATCGATGCTGGTGTTTTTGCCATTGTTGCCGCAACAATTATAAGAACATTTGTTTTTGAAGCATACGTGATTCCATCTGAGAGTATGGAAAAAACATTACTCGTAAATGACTTTTTGTTTGTTAATAAAATGAGTTATGGTGCGCGCATGCCGCAAACACCTGTGTCATTTCCTTTTGTACACAATACCATGCCTTTTTCTACGACAGCGCCATCCTATACAACTTGGGTTCAAGTGCCATATACGCGACTGCCGGCATTTGCCGATATTAAAAGAAATGACGTAGTTGTATTTAATTTTCCAACGGGTGATACCATCATTAATTTACCGGATTATGGTAGTAAAAGACCTTATTACGATGAATTACGTTATTCGTTTAAAGGAAACCGTGAAATGCTGCAATCGGAGTTTCCAATACATGTGCATCCCATGGATAAAACCGACAATTATATCAAGCGTTGTGTTGGTGTTGGGGGAGATGTATTGCAAATAAAAAATGGGGTGTTGTATGTTAATAGTGCACCCGCGTATGTGCCTCCTGCATCTCAAACAGAGTATATTGTTGTAACCAACAAGACGCCATTTGATCCAGACTATTTAAAAGAAACGTTTAACATTGATGTACAAGATACCAAAGGGCAATTAGATGCTTTGTCAGATAGCGCTTTCAAATTTAATGTAACACCTGCAGAAGCAGCTACTTTAAAAACGTTGCCTAACGTAAAATCTATTACACAGTATGTCGAAAACTATGCAGGTATTACGTTTCCTAATGATGAAGTAAACTACCCATGGACGATTGATAATTTTGGTCCTATCGAAATTCCTAAAAAAGGAAAGTCAATTGTTTTATCGGCTACAAATATTGCACTCTATCAAAGGCTCATTGAAAATTACGAGCACAATACTTTTGAAATCCGTAATGGTCAGTTCATCATTAATGGACAACCTGCCACTACGTATACGCCCCAATATAATTATTACTGGATGATGGGTGATAACCGCCACCGTAGCCAAGACAGTAGGTTTTGGGGCTTTGTACCTGAAACACATATTGTAGGTAAGGCTTCACTGATTTGGTTGAGTTGGGAAAATGGTCCTAGGTGGAAGCGTTTATTTAATTTTATTCAGTAGTAAAATAAACACCATGCAAAAACAAACCGTTCAATTTTCGTACCAAGTTTTTGCATCAATTGATGCACTGTCAACCAGCGATCAAACATTATTTGCGCAGGCACAAGAAGCGTTAGCACTTGCCCACGCGCCCTATTCAAAATTTAAGGTAGGTGCTGCTGCTATTTTACAAAATGGACAAATTATAAAAGGAAGCAATCAAGAAAATGCGAGCTACCCAATTGGTATTTGTGCAGAGCGCGTTTTATTAAGCACTGCTTCTACCATGCAATCTAAAGTTCCCATTGTTACCATGGCGATAACCTATCACAATGAGCGTGGCGGCAACAATGTGCCAATTGCACCCTGTGGTATGTGTAGACAAGCCATTGCAGAATATGAATCTATCGTAAACGCGCCCATGCGCCTTATTTTAGGCGGTGCTTCTGGCGAATTGTATGTGATTGAAAAAGCAGCAGATCTGCTCCCGTTTGGATTTTCAGGCGTTCATTTGCATTAAACCTTGGCTTATTTAAAACAAGGTTTGCACTCCATGTTTTATTCTAAATTCATGTTGCAGTAACCATTTCTTTACCGGCATACCACCTGCATAGCCCACCAGTGATCGGTCGGCACCAATAACCCGGTGGCATGGTACCAAAATCATTAATTTATTTTTCCCATTAGCGGAAGCGGCTGCTCTAATCACTTTTGGGTCACCTAACTTTTTTGCTAAATCACAATAGCTATAGGTAGCGCCATAGTTTATTTCCGAAAGCTTAGCCCATACTTTTTCTTGAAATTCGGTGCCAGACTGATGATAGGGAATATCAAAAACTTGCCTCGTTCCAGAAAAATATTCTATGAGTTGTTCGGTACATTTATGTAGGATGGGAGAGGGCTCAGTAGTATTGAAAGCTGGTTCCGTTTCAACCGCTGCAAAGCTTATCTCTGTAATATAATGGTCGGTACCACCAATTTTTAAAATACCTACAGGACTGTCATAATAAGCGTGTGTAATGATGTCTATGTCGGTTTCCGGTAGCATAACATTAGCTTTTTGACGCTAGTAGTTCAATTAACTGTGCTATCTCAGCTTGCTTGAAGGCTTTTGAGTTTCTGTTGTAGCATTTGGTCAATTCACTTAGTAAAATGGCAAGTGTAGTTGGCGCTTCTTGTGCTTTAAAATGAAATGGTTTAGGCGTTGTATTGATGCGTTCAAAATAGCTATCTATATCGGCGTGCGAAAATGCATTACCATTGGTAGCGTCTATGTAAAAATGAATTTTATCTTGTGGGTTACCTATAAAATGTGGTTCCTCATAATCTGAGTGATAAAAAGCAAGGATGCACTGCTTTGGAATATTAATAAGTTTGGCATGAATATCTAATTGTTCGCACAGGGTTTGGTAAATAATACCATTACTCATGGCATTGCCCGTTTTTGTTTCAAGTACCTTATGTATAAAAAAGTCGTCGGGGCTTTTATAGTCAACTTCGTTACCAAAGAGTTTGTAGTATTTGTAAAGTATACTTGTTAATACATTGGCCTGCTCGAGTGGTGTTAAAAAACTATTAAGCTCGAGCCAAATATTACGCCTCATTTTTTCTAAATCTTGAAGGGCAACTGTCGAATTCATATCCGGGTATTCTAGCTTACCCAGTAAGAGTGCACCAGATAATAAGTCGTGGGGTGTTGTATTTTTCCAGCGTGTAAAATCTTGCAGTAAATCTGTAAAATGAAGCCTCTGAATAATGCCTTCAATTCTTTGTTGTACGTCTTCAGATAAAGAGGTTTCCCATAAGTGTTCTAGGTTGGGAATAATTCCTTTACCATAGGCAACAATTTTTTCGGAAATACTAGAATATATTTCTTCGTCAGGATCGTCTATAAGTGTAAAAAGGGCTTTGATCTCTTTTGTTTGCTCCATGTTGCTGCTAAATCTTCCCCAAACTAAATTAAAATTAGACAAACTACCACGATTTAGTTATTCAGTGCTGTGGGAAACAACACGCACAACCCACATACTATTTTGTTTTGTTTAACGTTCACTGCCATAACCGATTTAGTTCTATGTTAAACCGGGTCTATTTATGCAAATGATTGAGGGTGGAAACCAATTATGCATTAACTTGTGTAATCAAATTAAATAAGCATTATGTCATCTGTATATACATCTCCTAAATTTCCGGCAACCAAAGATTCATTGCACGCCGAATTAAAAAGACGCGTACAAGCCTATTTTGATGAAAAGGGTATCGATGCCACTGGGACACCAGGATTATTCACCAAAGCAATCTTAATGATTTTGGCACTTATTGCCGTGTACATTCATGTGCTATTTTTTACGCCCATTTGGTGGTTAGCAATTGTAGAGTGTATTGTAATGGGTGGGTTAGTAGCAGCTATTGGTTTTAATGTGATGCATGATGGAAGTCATGGTAGTTTTAGTACCAATAAATGGCTTAATAAAATTGCAGCATCGTCTATTAGTTTATTAGGTGCGAACCGTTTTATGTGGAGAATGAAACACGTGATGATCCACCATACATTTACCAATGTCGATGGAGTAGATGACGATATTGCGGTGGGTGGTTTGATGCGCATGGCCCCTACACAAAAAAAATACGGCATACACAAATTTCAACACGTATATTTTTGGGCCCTTTACATGCTCCTCTATGTTTTCTGGATTTTCTTTACAGATTACAAAAAATATTTTTCTCAAAAAATTGGATCAGTGCCACTTAAAAAAATGGAACTCAAAGACCATATCGAGTTTTGGGTGGTAAAAGTATACCATGCTGCCGTTTTTGTGGTATTGCCTATTGCTTTACTAGGTTGGGTGAAGTGGTTGGTTGGATTTATGGTAATGACTATGTTTGCAGGCTTTGTATTAAGCATTGTATTTCAGTTGGCACACACGGTAGAGCACACCGACTTTCCGGTAGTGGATGATGAAAATAGATTACCTGATGAGTTTGCGGCTCATCAAATTAAAACGACTGCTAATTTTGCAACAAAAAACAAATTAATTAGTTGGTTAGTAGGCGGGCTTAATTTTCAAATCGAACACCATTTGTTTCCTAAAATATCACACGTACATTATCCAGCCATTAGTGAGATTGTAAAAAATGTATGTACTGAGTTTCATTTGCAATACATCGAGTATCCAACAATGCGCAAAGCGGTATTGGCCCACGTTCATTTTTTACGTGATATGGGTAGGGCTTAGGATTTCTTTTTAGGTGCTGCTTTTTTAGTAGCAGACTTTGTTGCTATTTTTTTGGGAGCTGCTTTTTTAGTTGCAGTTTTTTTAGCTGGGGCTTTTGCCTTTTTGCTAAATGCACCCGGTACTTGAAGCTCAATCATTGCTTTAACAGCATCTATATCTACGGTCGCTAAATCGGCAGCTTCATATTTGGTACCATCGGCTTTCTTGCCCAGCTTTAGCATCTTTTTGTTAAACTTAATAAATGGACCCCATCTACCATTTTCGATACTAATTTTTTCGGCAGGCCAGTTTTGAATATATCTGTTGGCTTCTTTTTCTAATTTCTTTTCAATGAGCTCATTAATATCTGAGTCACTCAGGTTGTCAAAATCATAGGCTCTTGGGATATTGATAAAAATGCCATCCCATTTAATAAACGGTCCAAAACGGCCCTTTCCTTTTGTTACAGGGAGTTCTTTATAGTGTGCGATAGGCGCTTCAGCTAATTCTTTTTCTCCGAGTAGTACAATGGCTCTGTCTAAATCCATGGTATGCAGATCTTCACCTTTTGGAATGGATATAAATTGTTCTCCTAATTTAATGTAAGGACCAAAACGGCCTACGTTAACAGCAAGTTCTTGATCGTTGTATGTGCCAAGAACACGTGGCAATGAAAATAATTCCATGGCTTCTTGCATGGTAATTGTTTCGATGCTTTGATTCGCACTTAATTTAGCAAATCTTGGTTTTTCTTCTTCGTCTTGATGACCAATTTGAACCATGGGGCCGTAGCGTCCCATTCTAGCAATTACTTTTTTGCCTGTGGCTTCGTCGATGCCTAATTCTCTTTCACCTACTGCTCTATCTGCGGTTTCTAATGTGTGTTCTATGTTTTCATGGAATGGCGTGTAGAAAGAAGCTATCATGCTTTTCCATTTGGTTTTACCGGCAGCAATTTCATCAAACTCTTGTTCAATTTTTGCTGTAAAACCGTAATCCATTACTTTACCAAAGTGCTGCTTTAAAAAATCTGTAACCACCATGCCGAGGTCGGTGGGGAATAATTTAGATTTTTCGGCACCGGTATTTTCAGAAACAATTTCTTTTTCGATGCTATCATTTTTACGCAAAACAAGAAGGTTTGAAAGCCTTTTAATGCCTTCTTTATCTCTCTTTTCTACATAGTTACGTTTGATGATCGTTGAAATAGTAGGGGCGTAAGTAGAAGGTCTACCAATACCAAGTTCTTCCATCTTTTTTACAAGGGAAGCCTCTGTATATCTAGCGCCTGGTCGTGAAAATTTTTCGGTGGCCGTCATCTCCGCGAAATCAAGTTGTTGCTTGGCGGTTAATGGTGGTAAAATTCCTTCTGTGTCATCATCATCTTCGTCGTCTTTACCTTCTAAATACACCTTTAAAAAACCATCAAATTTTAGTACTTCACCAGAAGCAGCCAACTGTTCTTTGTTGGTTGAAATATTTATTTTCGCAACTGTTTTTTCAAAAGCCGCATCGCTCATTTGCGAAGCGATTGTTCTTCTCCAAATCAGTTCATAGAGGCGTCTAGTTTCTTCGTCTGCTACCGTTTTATTATTCATGTAGGTAGGCCTGATGGCTTCGTGCGCTTCTTGAGCGTTCTCGTTTTTATTCTTGTATTTTCTGGGCTGATAATAATTATCACCGTAACTACTTTCTACTTCTTTTTTAATATCGCCCATGGCAGTATCACTTAAATTGATACTGTCTGTACGCATATAAGTGATCTTACCACTCTCGTATAATTTTTGCGCAAGCAACATGGTTTTAGTAACACCGTATCCTAATTTACGCGAAGCTTCTTGTTGTAGGGTAGAAGTTGTGAAAGGTGCTGCTGGTGTGCGTTTAGTAGGTTTTACCGTAACTTCATCGACCGTGTAGCTAGCGCCTTTGCAACTGGTTAAAAAATCATTTGCAGCATCTTGTGTGTTTACTTTTGAAGGACCTTCTGCTTTAAATGAAACTGTTTTTTTATTGACATCTAGTGCCGTAAAAATAGCTTCAATCTTATAACTACTTTCTGGCGTAAAATGGTTGATCTCTCTTTCTCTTTCTACAATTAAACGTACCGCAACACTTTGTACACGGCCTGCACTTAAACTTTTTTGCATGCCAATTTTACGCCACAAAACAGGACTTAATTCAAAACCTACCAAGCGGTCAAGTACCCTTCTTGCTTGTTGGGCATCTACTAAATCCATATTTATAAAACGTGGATTTTGTACTGCTTTTTTTATTGCTGGTGCTGTAATTTCATGGAATACGATACGCTTGGTGGTAGCAGGATTTAAACCCAATACTTCGGCAAGGTGCCAACTGATACTTTCTCCTTCACGGTCCTCATCCGATGCGAGCCAAACTTCGCCGGATTTTTTAGCGATTTGTCTTAGTTCTTTAACCACTCTTTCCTTCTCGTCTGGTACAATATAGTTGGGTTGAAATTGCTTCTGAATATCGATACCCTTGTCCCCTTTATCAAGGTCACGAATATGTCCATAACAGCTTTTTACCTCAAAATCAGACCCTAGGATCTTTTCTATGGTTTTGGCCTTTGCCGGTGACTCAACAATCAATAAATTCTTTGCCATGTAGCTGCAATATTAGTTGAAACCTTGAAAACATAAAAAAACTTACCTCAAAATGACGTTAAAATAACACCCAAAACCCTAGGTTAGGGGGTCTAAATAAGCGCCAATTTTTTTCATAACTCCTTGATCTCTATATACTTTGTTGTGGCCTAGACCTTCTGTAATAAAAAATTCTTGGTGGGCCTTGGCGCTTGTTTGTGCTTGTAATGTATCCGAAAAGGGGCAAATCCGGTCATTTTTATCATGAATCCAAAGGCATGGCGTATCAATTACCGTTAGTGCATGGGTTACCGAAAAATAGGAAATTGGCTTGCCAGCCATACTTATTATATAGGTTTCTATGGCTTTTTGCAAATCAGGTTGTACCTGTAGCATTTTATAAAACCATTGAAGGGCAGTGGTGGTTTCTGTGGCTGGCGCAATTAGTACCATTTTTTTACTAGCCGCAGCAGGTAGTTCCTGTAAAGCAAGTGAAAGAGCGAGACCACCAAAAGAGTGTGCAATAAATGCGTCAATACCGTTTTCTAGCTCATTAACCAGACATATAAAACGCTTGTAAATAAGTGCATTTACAATTTTTCCTTCACTGTCACCATGAGCTGGGGCGTCAAAAGCGAGTACTTCATAGCCCATTTGGAGTAAAATGGGCACATAATGCTCAAATTTATAGGCGTAACTGCTAAAACCATGCAGTATCAATACTTTTTTGCCATTGGGATGAGGTGCCTGCCAGCCATAACCAACAATGGCTAGACCTTCAAAATCAACCAGTTTTGGTGTCGCTTTTGTAAAAATAGCAGGTCGTTTTTGCGTTATTTTTCGGGAATAGGGTTTGCAAAACAAACGAAAGGCCTCCACTGCGGCTTTTTCTTTTGACAAGTAAGAGAGGGTTCTTAATTTGTTTTTATAGTATCCAATAACTAAGCGCTGACCCAATTTCATTTTCATGCTGCAAAGATAATAACCGTCCGTTGCATAAAAATTTCCTTTTTCGCTACATAAATTGTTCAACGAAATGGGTGTAGCCACATTTTTGAAATACTTTTGCGCTTCAAAGCATCTATTTATGTACACTTTACATGTAAAATTTGAACAGAAAGGAGTAGAACCGGTAACCCTTTCAAATATTGAGCCGGATCAAAGTTTATTAGAAGTTTGTTTGGATAATGGCATTGAACTGCACCATAACTGTGGCGCTGTTTGTGCGTGTAGTACCTGTCATATGTACGTGCATGCTGGTATGGAACACCTCGAGGAATTATCTGACAGAGAAGAAGATTTTATTGATAGGGCCGTAAATCCACGTATCAATTCTAGACTGGGATGTCAGTGCGTATTGCAAGACGGTACAGGAACCATCGAAATTACCCTTCCGGACCAAACACAGTTTTTAGGCGAATAATATTAGTTGTAACTTACTTTATCAAAAATAACTATGAGTCATTTTGAACCACCAATACACTGGGCAGATCATGAAGATATTGCCATGAAATTATATGAGCGCTTTGGCGATGATTTTACGGAAGCAAAAATATATAGAATTCGTTTTACTGATTTGTTAACATGGATTTTAGAAACGCCCAATTTTGTAGGCACCAAAGAACAAAGCACGGAAGGTCACTTAGAAATGATTCAGAGCGCATGGGTGTATGAGTGGAGAGACAATCAAAAATAATTTGAATGCTACATCAGTTTAAAAATATAAATACCATTGTACTTGACGTGGATGGTGTTTTAACCGATGGCACATTACTTGTGATGCCTGGCGGACTGATGGTAAGACGTATGAATATTAAAGACGGTTACGCCCTTCAATTGGCCGTGAAAAAAGGATATCATGTAGCTATTATATCTGGTGGTGATTCACCTGAAGTAAAAGAACGTTTGCTAAAATTAGGCGTTACAGATGTGTACATGAAAGTGCAAGACAAGTTATCTGTTTTACAAGACTATTTATTGCTTAATGGTTTAGATGCTGCTAGCACAGCATACATGGGTGATGATATACCTGATTATGATGTAATGAAAGTAGTTGCCCTGCCTAGCTGCCCCGCAGACGCTGCCACCGAAATCAAGGAAATAGCTGCCTATGTATCGCCCCTCAATGGTGGTGCTGGTTGTGTGCGCGATTTGATAGAAAAAATTATGCGCGTTAGAGGTGATTGGAGTGAAGACACAACCGTAAGGTCTCAATAATTTTTTTATACCAAAATTAATTGCATGAAAAAAATAGCAGCATTTTTGACGCTCATTCGTGCAAGTAATTTAGTTTTTATTGTACTCACACAGTTTTTATTTGAGTATTGTATTTATGAGCGTATTTATGGACCTGCTTCTCCTGCAGGTACCCAGCAATTTTGGTTGATTGTACTAGCCTCTGTGCTTATTGCTGCTGCTGGCAATAGTATCAACGATTATTTTGATTTAAATATTGATCAGATAAATAAGCCTAGTAAAGTAGTGGTAAATGTAGCCATCAGTAGACGCTGGGTTATATTTTTTCATTTGATTTTAAGTATGCTGGGTTTATTTTTTACAGCCTATGCACTTCCTATTCAAACCTATTGGTATTTGGTTTTTGCGAACATGCTATGTATTGTGCTACTATGGGTGTACTCTACCAACTTTAAAAAACAATTACTCATTGGTAACGTGCTCATTTCTTTATTAACGGCATGGGTACTGCTTATTATATTTTTTTCCAAGGAACCACTGCAATTACAACAGGTGCTTGAATCGGGAGACAAAGAAATTCGCTTTTTTAGACTCACTGTTTTATATGTTTCTTTTGCTTTTATTATTTCATTAATTAGAGAAGTCATTAAAGATGTAGAAGACAGGGTAGGTGATGCTAAATATGGTTGTAGAACCATTCCTATTGTGTGGGGGTTAACAGCTACCAAAGTATTTGTGGCAGTATGGCTAGTGGTGCTTATTGCAGTGCTTGTAATTTTACAATTCTATGTACTGCCCATGGGATGGTGGGAAAGTATTATTTATTGTGTGCTCGCCATTATTGTTCCATTAATATGGGTGTTTATAAAATTATTATCGGCACAAACAGAAAAAGATTTTGGTAAACTTAGTACGGTAATAAAAATAGTGATGCTCACGGGTATTTTATCCATGGTATTTTTCAGGTATTATTTGTAGTGTATATGAATAAAAAAATCATATTGGCGTCTGGCTCGCCCCGCCGAAAAACCTTATTAGAGTGGGCCGAACTTCCTTTTGATGTTATTGTTCAACCCACAGACGAAACCTATCCAGCGGGTCTTGCCATCGAAGATGTGCCTGTGCATATCGCGCGTCAAAAAGCTTTAGCTGTAGCAAGTGGTCTTACTAATAACGAACTCGTGATTGCTGCAGATACTGTTGTGGTGCTTGGCGATGAAATTATTGGAAAGCCAACATCCAAAGAAGATGCGATGCATATTTTGTCTAAACTTTCAGGAGCCACACACCGTGTGATAACTGGTGTTGTCATCTTAGATGGAAACCATGAAACCGCTTTTGCGGATAGCACAACCGTACATTTTCATGTATTAACAACGGAGCAAATAGAATTTTACGTAGACAAATACAAGCCTTACGACAAAGCAGGGGCTTATGCCATCCAAGAATGGATTGGCGTGGTAGGCATTAAATCGGTGGAAGGCGATTTTTACAATGTGATGGGTCTTCCAGTAAGTAGGGTGATGCAGGCTTTACAAGAAATGAGATAGCGTTGCGCCGTTTTTGCGCCACTTTTACACTGGCCAACTGAAACTAAAATCTAGTTCAACATCTGGGTGCAGGGTCCTTTCTACAGGGCATGTTCGCGCCACTTTTTCCAAAATTTCTTTTGTTTTTTCATCTAGTTGAAGGCTTTCAGGGAACTTTATATGCACAATTATTTTGCCAATTCTGCGTGGGTCACTCACCATTATTTTGGTGGCATCTGCGGTAGTGCCATCGAGCGCAATGCCCATACTTTGTGCTTTGATGCCCATGGTGGTTACCATGCAAGTGGCAAGTGCGGTGGCCACTAAATCGGTGGGGGAAAACCTTTCGCCGTTACCCTGGTTATCTGTGGGGGCGTCTGTTTCGATGGTGGTCCTGCTTTGTAGATGTGTAGCCTCGGTTCTTAACTTAGTTTTATAAATAATTTGTGCAGTCATTGGTTCAATTTTGCCTTAAATTTACAAGGAACTAATCAAACAAGCGTGAACAAAATAGTAAATATAAATGTACCCCTTCAAAAAATAGGAGCTATCCTTATTGCATGCGTTCTTTTTGTGAGTTCGGTTTTTGCGCAACAACGAAAATTATCACCGGCACAGGAAGAAAAATTGCGTTTAAAAAATGAACGTCGTGAAAAAATTAATCAGCTCATTAGGCAAGAAGAAGAAGGTGCTTTAATTTATCAAAAACAAATTACACAAGGCATACACTTTAATACCGATGGTTGGAGTGTTTTTTATGAAAAAGGAAAATACAAGTCAATCACAAAAACAAATTTGTGGTGGGTAGAAATTGGTGAGCACAGGCATCCAAAAGAAGAAAGAACGCCAACAGCAAGTTCGGTGCAGGGTTTTATCATTTTGTCCAACTACGTATATGGCAAACAAAATAATCTATACGATGTAAAGCTTGGTTTTGGCCAGCAAAAATTAATTGGAGGGAAGGGTAATAAAAACGGCGTAGCCGTTTCCGCCATTTATGGCGGCGGCATTACTGCCGGTTTATTAAAACCTTATTATTTACAAATTCAAAGTCCAACAACCAACCAGCAAGAAGAAATAAAGTATGACAACAACGATCAACTTTTTTTAGATCCTACCATAGTGCTTGGTAAAGGTTCATTTAGCAAGGGGTTTAGTGAAATGCAATTGGTTCCAGGGGGTCATGTTAAGGGCGCCCTTCGTTTTGACTACGGACGCTACAATGAAGTGGTATCTGCCCTAGAAGTGGGCTTAAAAGCCACCTATTTCAGCAAAAAAATGCCAATCATGCTTTTGAACAAGGAAAGGAGCCTCTTTTTTAATGCTTATATTTCTGTCACTTTTGGTAAGCGAAAGTGACCTATTTTTGCATCCTAAGCAATCATATAGAATTTCTGTTTCATGCAAGAATTACCTGTTGTTCCAAAAATAGATCCTACAACATCCAAAATACAAAAGCCCAATTGGTTGCGCGTAAAACTGCCCATTGGTGAAAGTTACAAGCACGTTAGAGGCCTAGTAGACACCCATAAATTACATACCATTTGCGAAAGTGGTAACTGTCCTAATATGGGAGAGTGCTGGGGTGAAGGTACCGCCACTTTTATGATACTTGGTAATGTGTGTACCCGTAGCTGCGGATTTTGTGCAGTTGCCACCGGGCGTCCAGCTCCCGTAGATTTTGATGAACCTCAGCGCGTGGCAGAAGCCATTCATCTCATGAAGGTGAAGCATGCAGTTATTACCAGTGTAGATCGAGATGAATTAAAAGATGGTGGTTCTGGCATTTGGTATAGTACCATTAGGGCCGTTAAATCGTTAACGCCTACAACAACACTAGAAACACTCATACCTGATTTTAAAGGTATCACAGATCAAATACAACGCCTTATTGATGCAGCTCCTGAAGTGATTAGTCATAACATGGAAACCGTAGAAAGACTAACACGTGAAGTGCGTGTGCAAGCAAAATACCAACGTTCATTGGGGGTTCTAGAAACCTTAAAAAAAGGCGGTATGCGCACCAAAACTGGAATGATGCTTGGCCTTGGCGAAACCAAAGATGAAGTGGTGCAAACCATGAAAGACCTTGTAAATGTAGGTTGTGATGTTTTAACCCTTGGTCAATATTTACAGCCCACTAAAAAACATTTAGCGGTACAGCGTTTTGTGCACCCCGATGAATTTGCGGAGTTAAGAGAAATTGGATACGAAATTGGTTTTGATTATGTAGAAAGTGGTCCACTCGTTCGCTCATCTTATCATAGTGAAAAGCATGTGATTAAAGGATGGGGTAAAAATAAATGGCTATCAGAAAAAAGTTTATGAAAAATATAGTAATTGGGTTTGCATTCATTTTATTTTCGACGGGTGTTACTGCACAAGTAAATTGGACAAATGTTGATGCCGATTTTGGTCCTTTGCCAGCATCTATGCATGTCTATAAAACCACCGATGCTATTGATGGTAAACTTAATATCGCTTATTATATTAGCTTCGACTTAAAAGATAAATCACATACTTTATCTACCGCAGTAGGTAATGGTAAACGTTATACGCCTCAAAAATTTTACGACTCTATTTCAAATAAGCCACTGCTTGTCATGAACGCTACTTTTTTTGAATTCGCACACAATTCAAATTTAAATTTGGTGGTGGACAATGGCGAAATAAAATCGTATCATTTACATTCACTTCCAGGAAAGGGAAAAGATACTTTAACCTATAGGCATGTGTTTGGCGCAGCCCTAGGTATTTCTAAATCCAATAAACCTGACGTAGCTTGGGTATACACCGATACTGCAGATGCTAACGTGTATGCATCTCAAACAGTGATACCCATGTTTAAAGATTCGGTAGCAGACGTTCCTGCAGCTGTGATGCTTTCTAAAGGAGACTTTAAAAAATGGAAAGTAAAAACAGCGATAGGAGGTGGTCCGGTTTTGTTACAAGATGGTGCTGTTAAAATCACCAACAACGAAGAATTAAAATTTGCTGGCAAAGCTATATCAGATAAGCATCCCCGAACAGCAGTGGGTTACACAGCAAATAATGAACTCATACTATTTGTTTGTGAGGGAAGATTTAAAGGAAGAGCAGACGGATTAACCCTTACAGAAATGGCTACACTTATGCAGCAAATTGGATGTGTCGAAGCACTCAATTTAGATGGAGGTGGAAGTAGTTGTTTACTCGTTAATGGTAAAGAAACCATTAAGCCTTCCGATAAAGAAGGGCAACGTCCGGTGCCAGCGGTGTTTATGATTCGCTAATACTATTTATTTCAAATCCTTATTTAAGATCCCATGCAAGTGCAGAAGCGCCAAGTATGGCAGCGTCTGATTCCTTTAAGTGGCTCACTAAAATTTTCACTTTGTTTTGGAAAATTTGAATGAGGTTCGCTTCCATACTTTCTCTGGTAGGCTTTAAAATTAAATCACCCGCTTTTGTTAAGCCGCCAAATAAAATAATGGCTTCGGGGCTTGAAAACATAACAAAATTCGCAAGTGCAGCACCTAAAATTGTGCCAGTAGATTCAAAAATTTCTTTGGCTACAGCATCACCTGCAATAGCAGCTTCATATACTTTTTTAGAATCAATTTGATCTGGTGGAACCGATCGTAATGAGCTTGGCTGCGTGCTTTTTTCTAAAATTTCGAGCGTTGTTAAACGAACACCCGTAGCAGATGCATATGATTCTAGGGAACCTTTTTTTCCAGTCCCTTCGTGTAATCTACCATTAGGAATAATAGTTGTATGCCCAAGCTCGCCGGCAAAGCCATCGTGACCATATACGAGTTTACCATTGGCCACAATACCACTGCCCACACCGGTGCCTAGGGTAATCATAATAAAATCTTTCATACCCTGCGCAGCACCATACATCATTTCACCAATGGCAGCCGCGTTGGCATCGTTGGTTAACACCACTGGAATTTTAAATTTATCTTCCATCATGCGCGCAAGCGGAATAATCCCCTTCCAAGGAAGGTTGGGGGCATACTCAATGGTACCTGTATAAAAGTTTCCATTGGGTGCGCCCACGCCAATTCCTTTGATGCGGCCAATGCCGCCAACATTGTCAATTAATTTACTAAGCTCTGTGTAGAGTTCATCAATAAAGGTATTGACATCACTATGCTTGCGTGTTGATATTTCACTAGAAAATAAAACATTTCCTACGCGGTCTACTATACCAAATTTGGTACCCGTTCCACCAATGTCAATTCCAATTGCTAATGCCTCCATAGAGTTCGTCATATTTGCCATGTTCACTTATTCAATTACGTTCAACGATACCATTAAAATTAGTGACCACCACTAACCTGTGCATCAAAATCGATGCCTTGTGTTTTTAATACTGCTTTTTGTTTCAATGCTATGTAAGCTAAAAATAAAAATCCTGCAGCTGCTAATAAATACGATTGATGCATACCTATAGATGGCATATCTCCAATAGCACCTTGTAATGGTGGAATAATGGCGCCACCTAATATCATCATAATTAAAAAGGCAGATCCTTGGCTTGTGTATTTACCAAGTCCAGCTACGCTTAATGAGAAAATACAAGGCCACATTACAGAACAACAAAGACCACCCGCCATAAATGCGTATACCGAAACAATACCGTTTGTAAATACGCCAACAAGCATACAAGCAGCAGCGAGAACAGATACAGCTAATAAAGTTTTAACGGGTTTTTCTTGGCCATAAAAGAATGCGGCAACTGCAATAGCAATAAATACGGCGTAACCAAATAAATCAGTTACATCGTTACCATATACCTGGCTCACACCAAGTACAACACCAAATGCAATAAATGGAACCACAATCATCATAACTGTTTTAAGGGTTCCTTTTAAATTAAATACGCTGATAGCGCCAGTCCATCTACCAATCATTAAACTTCCCCAATAGAGTGAAACGTATTTTGAAATGGCACTTTCATCTAAACCTTCGGCTGTTAAATAGCCTGGTATTTTTAATAGGGCTCCAAAATTATTGTCAATGGTTACTTCAACACCCACATACACAAAAATGCCAATCATACCATAAATTAATTGAGGGTATTTCATCGCACCCCATCCATCATTGTTTTTAATGGCACTGTTGTTTGAGTAAAATAATACACCTACAACTGCAACTAATGAAATAAGTAATAAGGTAAGTTTTGAAACTTCTGTAAATTGACCAACAACAATAATCGCACCAATTAAAAGTGTCATCATTAATAAGCTAGAAGAGGCTTTGTTTGCTTTTTCAAAAGCTTCATCATTTTTACCGTCTGGTAAATTAGAGAAAGTAAAAAATAATGCAACGGCTGCAAACACACCCGCTACAATTAGGTATAAGATATTGATATTGGTAACAGTAACTACAGCAGCTTTACTGTCTGCGGTTCCAAATAAAAAGAAGCTTACAATGATCGGGCCTAGTGTAGTACCCAATGAGTTAATACTTCCACCTAAATTTAATCGGTGCGAACCGGTAGATGGATCCCCAAGTGAAATAGCAAAAGGTTGCGCTGCAGTTTGTTGTAAAGAAAAGCCAAGTGCTACCACAAAAAACGATGCTAAAATAGCAGGGAATGAATTTGCATTGGCAGAAGGTATAATAAGTAATGCACCTACCACCGAAATAAGTAGTCCGTAAATAATACCTTTTTTATAACCAATTTTGTTGAGTAAGTCTTTACCTAAAACGTTGGAAAAAATAAACAAGATAAGTGAGCCAATAAAATAAGCACCATAAAATGCAGATCCAATTAGTTGAGACTCAAAATTATTGAGGTTGAAATGTGTTTTACAAAAAGGAATAAAAATACTGTTTGATGCAGCAATAAATCCCCAAAAGAAAAATACCATCACAAGGGTCGTTAATGCACCGGTGTTGGTGGGTTGTTTAGGTTGGCTCATGTCAATCATTTAATTTGTTAGTAGGCTCTAAAATAATAATAAATTAGCTACCGAAAAAGTAAAACTAGAATTTGTAGGCATAGAATAATTGCATACATTAGATGTAAACCTTTAATTAGCGCTATGGAAGTGGTTCATATCAGTGCCGAATGTTACCCAGTAGCCAAGGCTGGAGGCCTTGGAGATGTAGTAGGGGCGCTTCCAAAATACCAAAATAAAGCAGGCATTATTGCAAAAGTAGTGATGCCCATGTACCGTACCCCTTTTTTGTACAGTTCTAGTTGGGTCGTGGATTACAAGGCCAAGGCATTTATGGGTGCTTGGCAATTTGAGTACACGGTGATTAAAGAAGCAAACAATAAACTAGGCTTTGATTTATACCTAGTAGATATTCATGGCTTATTAGACCGTCAAAAAATTTATGGCTACCCCGATGACATCGAGCGTTTTACTGCGTTTCAAATTGCAGTAGTGCACTGGATGTCACATTGGAACCACCAACCATCTCTAGTGCATTGTCACGATTACCATGCAGGCCTTATTCCTTTTATGATGCAGCACTGTTATGATTATCAAAATCTAAAAGAAGTGCCGGCTGTTTTAACCATTCATAATGCGCAGTATCAGGGTTGGATGGACTGGAATAAATCAATATTAATTCCGAGCTGGGATTTGTCAAAAAAAGGACTACTTGATTGGGGAGGTAGTATCAATCCACTAGCCGCTGCTATTAAATGTGCGCGTAAGGTTACAACGGTAAGCCCCAGTTATATGCAGGAGATGATGCACCATGCCAATGGCCTCGAAACATTAATTGCTACAGAAAAAAATAAGTGTGTAGGTATTTTAAATGGAATCGATCATGATGTTTGGAATCCAGCAACGGATAATTATTTAACCGAGCACTTTTCTGTAAAAACAGTGACGGCCGGAAAGCAAAAAAACAAACAAAATATTTGTGACCATTTTGGAATGGATGCGGCAAAACCACTTTTTGTTTTTATTGGAAGGTTAGTAGGTGAAAAAGCCGCCGATGTTTTACCTGGGGCGCTACACAAAGCCGTTCAAACCTATGGTGCAAAAGCTTCTTATGTGATTTTAGGAAGTGGCGAACCTGCCGTAGAAGCCGGATTAACGAACTTGGCTTTAGCCAATAATAATTGTATTAAAGTTAGTCTAGGATACAACGAATCATTGAGTCATCAGCTCTATGCCGCCGCCGATTTTTTACTCATGCCATCTCGTGTAGAGCCTTGTGGATTAAATCAACTCTATGCCATGCGTTATGGAACAGTGCCTGTGGTGCGTAGTACCGGAGGACTTCAAGATACAGTTGTAGATATGGGAGATGAGGGAGGTTATGGTATCAGGTTCACGCATGCAAATGAAGCAGATATTGTAGATTCTATTGGACGTGCCATTGCTATTTTTGAAAATAAATCACATTTGTTGTGGATGCGTGAGCGCATGATGCAAATCAACCATAGCTGGGAACAAACCGTTCAATCCTATACCCATGTTTACAAGTCACTTTAAAAATTGATACTAAAAATAAAAGTATGAGTACCATTTCAAAATCTGTATTAGCCGTTATTTTGGGCGGTGGCGCTGGCTCTAGATTGTTTCCATTAACAGTGAGTAGATCCAAGCCTGCTGTACCTATCGCAGGTAAATACAGGCTCGTTGATATTCCAATTAGTAATTGCATTAATAGCAACATTAACCGCATGTTTGTATTAACGCAGTTTAATTCTGCATCGTTAAATAAACACATTAAAAACACCTATCATTTTAGTGCATTTAGTAGTGGCTTTGTTGATATTTTAGCCGCCGAACAAACGCCTGATAATCCAGGATGGTTTCAGGGTACCGCCGATGCCGTGCGTCAATCACTGCGTCATATTTCAAATTTAGATTTTGATTACATTTTAATTTTAAGTGGGGATCAACTCTATCAAATGGACTTTAATGATATGTGGCAGGCGCATATTGCAAAAGGTGCCGATATTTCTATAGCAACTATTCCAGTAGATAGTAGAGATGCCCCCGAGTTTGGCATTTTAAAAACAAACGATGAAAATTTAATTACTTCTTTTATAGAAAAGCCATCGCCAGATGTGCTGCCTGATTGGACAAGTGATACTGGTGCTGCTATGGCGGCGACTGGTAAAAATTATTTAGCGTCGATGGGTATTTATATTTTTAGTAAAAAAGCACTCTACCATTTACTCAACCAGGTGCATCCAAACGCCACCGATTTTGGAAAAGAAATTATGCCACAGGCAATTGATTCTTACAAAGTAGTGAGTTTTCAATACGATGGTTATTGGACCGATATTGGAAATATTTATTCATTTTTTGAAGCCAATATTGGCCTCACCGATGATGTGCCTAAGTTTAATTTATTTGACAACGCTAAAACGGTGTATAGCCGTGCCCGTATGTTACCTCCCGCAAAAATTAGTGGCACGCGCCTTAACAAAAGTATCATCGCCGAAGGCTCCATTATTTTAGCGGACGTCATAGAGCAATCTGTAGTTGGTATACGGGCCAGAATAGGATCTGGAACCACCATTACCAATGCCTATGTTATGGGTAATGATTACTACGAAACACTCGAACAAATACATGAAAATACAGCAGTTGGTAATCCGCTCATTGGTATTGGAGAGCGCTGCGTGATAGAATCTGCCATTATTGATAAAAATTGCCGTATTGGTAACGATGTTATCATAAAAGGAGGAAAGCACCTCGCAAACACCGATCACCCACTCTACGCGGTAAAAGACGGCATTGTTGTGGTTAAAAAAAGGGCAGTTTTGCCCAATGGTTTTGTGATTCAGTAGGTGTTTGGATAGTTTTTTTACCTATTTTAGTGGATATGTATTTTTTACACATTGCTAAATACGATTGCTATGTCAAATTCATCCGCTAGCCCAGCGCCCTTAGCGGGCGTGAAACCCAAACCAAGGTTAAGCTTAGCCCAAATCTTTTTCATGAGTTTTGGTTTTTTGGGTATTCAATTTGGGTTTGCACTTCAAAATGGTAATGCCAGCCGAATACTTCGTTCATTTGGAGCCGACGTAGATCAACTTCCTGCATTTTGGATTGTGGCACCACTCATGGGTATGCTTGTGCAACCAATTATTGGACATTACAGTGATAGAACTTGGAACCGAATTGGAAGAAGAAAACCATATTTTTTAGTAGGCGCCTTACTTTCTTCTATTGCACTTTTATTTTTACCTAACGCAGGTGCTGTAGCATCCTTTGTTCCAGCACTTTGGATTGGCGCAGGTATTGTGATGATCATGGACGCTTCATTTAACGTGGCTATGGAGCCCTTTAGAGCACTTGTAGCAGATAATTTACCGGATTCACAAAGCACAAGCGGGTTTGCAGTGCAAACATTTTTAATTGGCGTAGGTGCCGTTGCGGGATCTGAACTTCCAGGATGGTTGGCAAAACTTGGATTCTCGCAAGAAGCAGGCCCATCGGGCGTTGCAGACAATATTAAGTATGCATTTTATATTGGCGCCGCTGTTTTTATTGTAGCTATTTTAGTAACTGTATTTTTTTCTAAAGAATATCCACCTGCTCAGTATGAACAGTACCATGGCGTGCAATCAGAAGCAACAAAAAAAGCAGGGTTGTCAGAAATTTTTGTTGATTTCAAAAAAATGCCACGCACCATGAAGCAGCTAGGGCTGGTACAGTTTTTTTCTTGGTTTGCACTTTTTAGTATGTGGGTTTTTACAACCGATGCAGTAGCAACACATGTTTATAAATTATCTGGTGATGATGTTTTATCTGTGGCCTATAATGAGGCAGGTAATAAAGTGGGTTCTGCATTTGGCACTTATAATTTAGTAGCGGCTATTTACGCGTTATTCTTACCGGTGGTTGCTAAATTTTTGGGGCGCAAGGGCACGCATGCATTTTCGTTATTTGCTGGCGGTATTGGTCTAGTTTCTATTTATTTTATTACCGATCCAGCCATGCTTACCTATTCTATGATTGGTGTAGGGCTTGCATGGGCTAGTATTTTAGCCATGCCATATGTGATTTTATCGGGTTCTATTCCGGCCGGAAAACTTGGTATATACATGGGTATTTTTAATTTCTTCATTACACTACCTCAAATTATTAATGGTATTTGCGGCGGTTGGATTGTGAAGCATATTTATGGTGGACAACCCATTTATGCGATTGTGCTTGCAGGATTTTTAATGCTGTGTGCATCGGTGAGTGTTTTATTTGTGTATGATCCTGGTGCCTCAAAATTAGCCAGTAAATAATGTATTCAATTTTCAAAATAATAAATATGAAAAAAATTATTTCGTTTGCATTCCTTATTTGTATAATAAGTTTCGCAACAGCACAGCAAGTGACCATGTATCCAACCAATTGGTTTGTTGGCATGAAACTAAATAAAGTCCAAGTACTTTTAAGAAGTACAGACCCTAGTTTTTCAAAGGCAAAATTTGAGGTAAAATACCCGGGTGTAACCTTAACTAAAACGCACTCTTTTACCAACGGAAAATACGTGGCGCTTGATCTTACCATTGCACCTACTGCAAAAGTGGGTACTATAAAAATCAGTGCTAGTAATGCAGGCAAGGTAACCGTATACGACTGGGCATTGTTAAATAGACGGGAAGGAAACGGAACAAAATTTGCGCAGGGAGTCCGTAGTGAAGATGCTGTTTATTTACTCATGCCAGACCGCTTTAGCAACGCCGATAAAACCAATGATGCCTTTAAAGATATGCGGGATAGTGTTGCCAATGCAGGTGATATACTCCTTCGTCATGGAGGAGATTTAAAAGGGGTAGAAAATCACTTAAATTATATCAAGGAACTGGGCATGACATCTATTTGGATGTGTCCCATTATCGAAAATGATATGCCACAAAGTAAAGAAGCTGCAGGTTGGATGAGTGGTTATCATGGATACTGGTTTACCGATCACTACAAAGTTGACAAGCGTTTTGGTGGTAACGAGGCATACAAATCTTTATCTGATGCGATGCATAAAAATGGATTAAAATTAATTCAGGATGCGGTATACAATCACGTTGGTGATATGCACTGGATGCATGATGATGCACCAGCACTTGATTGGATCAATCAATGGAATAGCTACACGGGTAGTACACACAGAGAAGAAACAGTGTATTCAAATAATGGAAGTGCGATTGATAAAAAGAAAATGTTAGATGGTTGGTTTGTGCCACACTTACCGGATGTAAACCAGCGCAACCCTTATGTTTCTAATTATTTAATCCAGCACGCAGTTTGGACCACCGAAACTTTTGGTGTTGATGGATGGAGGGTAGATACTTATAAATATTGTGATGAAGCGTTTATGAACCGCGTTAATGATGCGTTAATGCTTGAATATCCCAAGCTTACCATTTTTGGTGAAACTGTTTCTAGATCTGTTACGGGTACCGCCTATTTTGCACGCAATACGATGGATGTTCCTTTTAAACACAATGTTGAAGGCGTTACTGATTTTCCAGTGCATTTTAGTTTTTTAGATGCCGTAAATCAGCCATTTAGTTGGGACAATGGATTGTCTAAATTGTATGTGACTTTATCGCAAGATATTTTATACAAGAATCCTTTAAACAATAGTATTTTTTTAGACAATCATGATAATAATCGTTTTTTATCGATGGTAGGTGAAGACTATAATAAATTTAAAATGGGTATTGGCTTATTGTATACAACCCGTGGTATTCCGCAGTTGTATTACGGTACAGAAATTCTCATGAAAAACTTCATGAACCCAAGTGATGCCATGGTGCGGCTTAATTTTCCGGGTGGATTTCCGGGCGATGCAGTTAATAAATTTGAAGCGGCTGGTAGAAACGCAAAAGAAAATGACGCATTTAATTTCGTGAAAACAATTGCCAATTTTAGAAAAGGATCACCTGCGTTAACAAAGGGTAGTACTACCATGTTTGTTCCTAAAGATGGCTATTTTGTTTATTTCAGAAAAGCAGACAACCAAACAGTTATGTGTGTCGTAAATAGTAACGACAAAGCACAAGAAGTTCAGTTTTCTGATTATGCTGAATTAACAAATGGTTTTAAAGGGGGAAAAGAAGTGGTAACGGGTTATCAAGTTGGCACTCAATTTTCTATTCCTGCAAAGCAAATGTGGATTATTGAATTGAATAAATAAAGGTTGTACCTTACACCAAACAACAACATTGGAAATCGAGACTCCTTCACATCTATCACAAGCATCTGTTTGGGAATACTCTTTATTTTCAGAAGCAGATGTGCGTAATTTTCAGGCGGGTACGCATTATCAGTTGTATAAACTTTTTGGTAATAAGCAGCTTCAGGTAAATGGAATAGCAGGAACTTATTTTGCAGTTTGGGCACCTAGTGCTACGGCTATTTTTGTTACCGGTAATTTTAACGGATGGAATGAATCATCACATCCGCTGCATGTTAGACCAGATTCATCTGGCATCTGGGAAGGTTTTATTCCGGATGTAGCAGTGGGAGAACTCTACAAATATCATATTCACGGATTTGAAGGTGTACAACTTAATAAGGCAGATCCATTTGCGCATTACGCCGAAAAAAGACCAGAAACAGCTTCTATTACCTGGCAAACAAATTATAATTGGTCCGATCAAAATTGGATGGAGCATCGAAAAAAGAAAAATGCACTGGATGCGCCAATATCTGTGTACGAAATGCATTTGGCTAGTTGGATGCGTCCTTTTCCTTCCGATGAAGGGAGTTACAATACATATGCTCAAATAGCGGAAAGGCTGGTGCCGTATGTACTTGAAATGGGTTTTACGCATATCGAGCTCATGCCTGTTATGGAACATCCATTTGATGGCAGTTGGGGTTATCAGGGTACAGGTTTTTTTGCACCTACATCTAGGTTTGGAAACCCGCAAGATTTCGCAGCATTTATAAACGCTTTTCACAATGCAGGCATTGGTGTTATTTTAGACTGGGTGCCATCGCATTTTCCGTATGACGCCCATGGGCTTTATTTATTTGATGGTTCGCATACCTACGAATATGCCGATATGCGCAAAGGTTTTCATCCCGATTGGAATTCTTATATATTTAATTATAAACGTGGTGAAGTAAAATCATTTTTAATTAGCAGTGCGCGTTTTTGGATTGACAAATTTCACATCGACGGATTACGGGTAGATGCCGTTAGCTCTATGTTGCGCTTAGATTATAGTAGAAAAGCAGGAGCCTGGGAACCCAACGAATTTGGTGGTGATGGAAATTTAGAAGCGGTTGCTTTTATCAAAGATTTAAATGAAACACTCTATCGTGATTTTCCGGACATTCAAACCATTGCAGAAGAAGCTACCGATTGGCCAGGTGTTAGTAAGCCAACATCGATGGATGGACTTGGTTTTGGTATGAAATGGATGATGGGTTGGATGCACGATACGATTGATTATTTTAAAGCAGATCCGCTGATGCGGGCTGGGATACAGGATAAGTTTTCTTTTAGTATGATGTATTACTACGATGAAAATTTTATGCTACCCTTAAGTCATGACGAAGTGGTGCACGGTAAGAGCCCCATGATTTATAAAATGCCTGGTGACGATTGGCAAAAGTTTGCCAATTTAAGGCTGCTCTATGCTTATATGTTTATGCATCCGGGTGCTAAGCTTTTATTTATGGGTAATGAGTTTGCAGCCACTACCGAATGGAATTATAAAACAGAACTTCCATGGCATTTACTGCAGCATCCAAGTCATGGCGGTATGAAATATTGTGTACAAAAGTTAAACGCGTTATATACCTCACAACCTGCTTTGTATGAACTTCAATTTGATCCCGCTGGGTTTGAATGGATAGATTTACAACACAGATCCGAATCTGTAATGGCCTTTAAACGTAAAGGAAAAAATGCTGCCGAGGATATTGTTGTGCTCATCAATGCAACACCTGTTGTAAGACATGATTGGAAAATTAGTGTGCAAGGAAAACAGGAGTGGCAGGAAATATTTAATAGCGATCATCAAGACTATTGGGGCACGGGGGTTGTTTATAACCCTTATGTACCTTGCGTTTGCATGGATGCTCAAAAAAATTGGTATGAACTTACTTTACAGTTGCCTGCTTTGAGCGCGGTGGTATTAAAATAATTAGTTGGCAAGCGGTAATTGCAAGCAAAATGTAGTACCCTTTCCTGGCTCTGTTTGTTTGATAAATAATTTACCTTCATGGTAGCTTTCCATAATTCTTTTGCTAAGTGGAAGTCCGAGTCCCCAACCACGTTTTTTGGTGGTATATCCTGGCTCAAATATTTGATTGGCTGTTTCACTATCCATGCCCTTGCCCGTATCTGTAATCGTAATATTCACTTGTTTATTTTGTACCGAAGCTAAAATGGTAATTTTGCCGGAGCCTTCTGTAGCATCAAGTGCATTTTTAATCAGATTTTCTAATACCCAGTCAAAAAGTGGTGCAGAGAGCATTACAAAAACTTCGTTTGGTAAATCACATTCGATAACAACCTGCTTGCTAGATCTAAGTTTCATATAAGCAACCATGCGTT
This sequence comes from Bacteroidota bacterium, assembly GCA_041173245.1. GTDB lineage: Bacteria > Bacteroidota > Bacteroidia > Chitinophagales > Chitinophagaceae > Sediminibacterium. The sequence continues at coordinate 40,076 of JBEDIY010000047.1, forward strand.
CAATTTCTGTAAATGGATTGCTGCGCGTTAGTTGTGGTGCACTTCCTATTTTCCCAAAACGATCTGAAATGAGTTGTAATCTTTCAATGTCTTTTTCAATCTCAAAAACTATGGGGTCTTTGGTTTCTTTTTCTTTTAATAAAGTAATCCATCCCTGTAGGCTAGAAACCGGCGTACCCAGTTGGTGGGCTGTTTCTTTGGCCATACCTAGCCATAATTTATCCTGCTCATTTTTATACCTTGTACGAAGTGTACTTATTGCGATAAATACAAATAATGCTACAATGAGAAGTTGAATATATGGATACCATTCTACTTCTTTAAGTAGCTTGCTAGGGCCGTAGTAATAGTGGTTGGCTACATATGGCGAATCACTAATAACAACAATGATGGGGGCTTTAGAAAACGTTTTAAATTCCGCTAACTTTTTTGTGAGGTACAAGCTATCTGAAGCAATGCTTGCTGTGTCTAAGTTAAGTGCATTGCCTGTTGGGATGCCTTTTTCATTGGTTTCAATGATTGGGATGTCTACATTATCGGCACTAATTTGTGTAGCCAGGTTTAGGTTGCTACTATCTTTGCTGTTTAGAATTGTTTGTTGCGCTTCTATCCATTCACGTACATACTTTTTTTCGGTATTGGCGATTTTACCTGCTACATACGTCGAATAAAATATGGTGGCGCATACAAATAGTATGGCAATAAAAATAAGTAAACTCGACCACTTAAATTGTTTCATGGTCAATTAAAACAAGCCGCCTTTTTTAAGGCTTGTTACACCTTCTCCAATTTTAAATCCGTTATTATAAATTTCAATTTTATAATTGCCCATTTGAAAAGCAGCAGTTTGTTTCCAGTCAAAGCTAACTTGGCTCGCTTTCCCCGACTCATAATTTACACTTACCTTACTCGTATAACTTCTGTTTCCTTCTTCTCTGGTGTTAAATGTTGCACCTTCCGAAATGGCTTTGCCATCAGGTCCTGTAACACATACATAAATATCTTTGGTGCCTGATGCCGCAATTCTGTTAGGGTCTAGTGCAAAAGAAATACGAATGAGATCTGCGCGTTTTGCAGAAGTTGTTGCTTTTGCAGCGCCATTGTTTTTTACATTGAGTGCTGCGATACCAATATTTGATGCGTGTAGGGTAGAAGCTACATCTACTTTTTCGTCGAGTTCTTTTTTAGTGGCAGATAAGTTTTGCTCTAAATTTTGTTTATCGTTTGTAAGTTGAGATTTTTCGGTATTTAATTGCTCATTGGCAACCGTGAGTTGTTTGTTTTCGCCTTTTAATTTTTCAATTTCAGCAAACAAGCCTTCTACTTTACCATTTAATTCAAGTATCATTTGACGGGCTAGAGATAAATCCGCATCTGACGCTTTTTTATTTTTGATAATCGCACTGATATTTGATTTTAGTTGCTGAATGTCATTGCCTCTGTCTGCAAGCGCACCCTGTAATTGACTATTATTGAGCGTTAATGAATCTGCTTTTGCGGCAACTATGTCGTAAGCTTCTTGGATGGCACCCCTGCTGCTATCTACAAATTGGATTTTAGTTTCCATTAGGGTAACCGTGTCTTGATGCTGATTGTTGCTGTACAAAAAGTATGCCCAGCTACCTGCTAAGGCCAAAACTAATAATAGTATAATTCCTTTATTGTTACTGTTGTTTCCGTTACTTGAAGACATATTGATTTGTTTTGTTGCAAATTAAATAAAATCGCTTGAAACCTGGATAGTTTTAGCAATTTGATACAATTTTCTAGCATCTTTGCACAATGTCTGCCGAAAAAATCATTGCTGATTGGAAAAAAGGGAACTTCAAGCCTATTTATTGGCTAGAAGGAGATGAGCCATTTTTTATAGACCAAGTGGTACATTACGCCGAGCATAAAATTTTACCGGAGGCAGAAGCTAGTTTTAATTTATCTATTTTTTATGGCAAAGATGCAGATTGGTCATCAGTGGTAAATGCCTGTATGCGGTATCCTATGTTTGCGGAGAAGCAAGTGGTTATTTTAAAAGAAGCGCAGCAAATGCGTGATATTGAAAAGTTAGAATCATACATTGACAATCCATTAAGTTCTACCATTTTTGTGGTGAGCTTCAAAGAAAAAAAAGTAGACGGAAGGTCCAAGTTGGCTAAAACCCTCAAATCAAAAGGGGAGATGCTAACCACTAAAAAAATGTATGATAGCCAGTTGCCTGAATGGGTGAATCAAATGGTGGCATCACATAAATTAACCATTGCGCCCAAAGCACTTCATTTACTCGTAGATCATATTGGGAATGATTTAAGTAGACTTCAAAATGAAGTGGAAAAGTTAGCCGTAAATTTAGTAGGCCGAAAAAATATTACAGAAGAAGACATCGAAAAATACATTGGTGTTAGTAAAGACTATAATGTTTTTGAACTACAAGATGCGTTAGGTAAAAGAGACCTTGCTAAAACCATCAGAATCATTCATTATTTTGAGGCCAATCCTAAAGCAGCACCCATTCAAATGATTCTACCTGCTTTATACAATTATTTTAGTAAAGTATTTATGCTGTATAGCCTTCCAAGTATTACAGAACAGTCTGCAGCAGCGGCGCTTGGCGTAAATCCGTTTTTTGTAAAAGAATATATAGCTACTGCGCGCCGTTATGATTACGAGGGTATCGAAAAAGTATTGTTACTCCTTCACCAATATAATTTGAGAAGCATAGGCGTACATGATGCTGGAACCTCTGACGCAGGCTTACTTAAAGAACTAGCGGTTAAAATGGTTGGTTAATTAGCTTGTTGTAATAAAGTGGCAGCTTTGTTTTTGTCTTGTAAAAGCTGTGCTTTTAGGCCTTCCAATCCTTCAAATTTAACTTCACCTCTTAAATAATAATAGAGTTCTACGCGTACTTGTGCGCCATAAATGTCGGCGTCAAAATCAAAAATATTTACTTCTACGACTCTTTTTTTACCATCAATGGTAGGTCTAACGCCAATATTCATCATACC
>JBEDIY010000048.1:0-7087 GCA_041173245.1 Bacteroidota bacterium
CCTTAATTCCATCCACTAAACTTACTGGCCCCATCGCACTATACTGATTGGCATAATTTGGCGCAAGCGTTAGTGCATGTTTCCCTTTAACAATGGTAAGTTCCGAAGTTTCACTTGGCATTTTACCTGGCACATAACTTACTGCTTTTAATAGGCCACTTTTTGTTACTAAAATAGGTGAAGCATACACTGCCGAACCTAAATTTGGCTCCGTGCCATCCGTTGTAAAACGGATGGTTGCACCATTTTCTATACTACTAATAGCAACTCGCTCAGACACACCGGAAACGACCTTAGATTTTAATTTTGCTTCATCGGGGTTGCCTATTTGTGGCGCAGTCGCAAGCGACTGCGCTGAGCCTTCTAAATTAAGTACATACACACCTGCACGTCCTGGATTACTTGGAGGCGCCGCAGGAAAGAAAATAACCAACCCTTCCTCTGTTTGACGCCACTCGAGTGGCGCTTCTAATCCACTGAGCATTATTTTAGTTCCAGGAGCAGGCTTTATTTTTTTAAGTGTAACGCTTGCTTTAGGCCATCCATTTAGATATACAAACAGCTTACCTTCTTTACTTGTTGCATACCTAATATTAGCACCTTCACCAAAACTATCCCAAGTTTTAGCGCCGTAAACAGCTGCGCCATTAATGCGCATCCATTCGCCAATTTCTTTTAAACGAAGTACGCTTGAATCAGGAAACAATCCGGCAGCTGTTGGCCCAATATTTAATAGATAATTACCGCCCTTAGAAGCAATGTCTACTAAATTCCAAATGAGTTGATTACTCGTTTTAAAATTATTATCATTTTTATTAAAGCCCCAATGATCATTCATGGTCATGCAACTCTCCCAATCTTCGGTGGTTTTTTCGGTTAAAATTTCCTGCTCTGGGGTTCCAAAATCACCGGCTGCATCATCTTTGTTCATGCCCTGCATGCCGTTACGGCCCTTACTTACACGGTTATTGATAATTAAATTAGGCTTGAGCGTTAATAGCCAATTATATAAAGAATCACCTTTTGGCTTGGTCCACTCGTCTACCCACTCTCCATCAAACCAAAGCACACCAGGATCATATTTAGTAACAAGTTCCTCTAAACAAGGACGCAAATACTCCTCGTTATACCTGTTAATGTCATTTTTATTTTCGAGCGGATGGTGCCAATCCATTATAGAATGATACATACAAAACACAACGCCATACTTTTTACAAGCATCACTTAATTCTTTCATGATATCACGCTTAAACGGCGTTTTATCCATTACATCATAATCAGACACTTTACTATCCCATAAACAAAATCCATCATGGTGCTTAGAAGTAATAACTATGTATTTCATACCCGCATCTTTGGCCATGGCCACCCAACTATCTGCATTAAACGAAGTTGGATTAAATGAAGCTGCATATTTTTCATATTCTGGAATTGGAATATTAGCCGTATTCATAATCCACTCGGCATGATTTTTATCGCCTTTATATTCGCCTGCAGGAACTGCATAAATTCCCCAGTGAATAAACATACCAAATCTAGCATCACGCCACCACTGCATGCGGGCGTCTTTTGTCATTGACGTTTGGGCAGCTCCACTAAGCGTAAAAGCAACGAACAAGAAAAAGCTGAATAATTTTTTCATAATGGCTTGTATTGATATTTTAAATATAATACTAAGCCCAAACAAAGAGGCGCAAAAGACTTCTATTTTATTAACAATCTAAAGGTCAAATTTACCCTTAGCGCTTTCACTTTTTTAGAAGCTGGTAATGCATGATACCAGTGTTGCTGAATAGGCCCACGCATATCAAGCACAGAACCGGCGTCTAACATAAGTTCTATTTTTTGCGCTGTAGCAGCATGTTTAAATGCAAACTTTCGGGGGGCACCAAAACTCACAGAGGCAATAGAACTTTCCGGTACAATTTCTTTTTCATTATCGCGGTGCCAAGACATACCCTCGTCACCAGCATGGTATAAGTTTAACAAACAAGCATTGTAAGTTGCACCGGTTTGCTTTTCTACTATTTCTTTAATGGACAATAAAAGTGGCGACCATGACAAAGGGTCTTTTCGTTTACCCGCATAGGTATAACTGATACCCTCACCGGCATACCAAGCCACTTTTCGTTTGGTTGTAATTTGTTTTCCAAACATAATCACCTCATCATGTTGCCACTCAATATTTTGGAGTAGTTCCGTTAACAATTTTTGAGCCTCAACCGTATTAAATACCAATGGATAATACACAGCCTCACCATCGTTATTAATAATTAATTGAGGATCTGTAAACATTGTAACTTACTTTTGGTAATGGAAAAAATGGTTCTACTTTTTGATAGTGGATGCAAATTATGCAATAGTAGTATCAAATTTGTTACAAAGGGAGACCCGCAGCAAAAAATAAAACAAATTGCTTTACAAAGTACTGAGGGGCAGGAAATTTTAGCACTACACCCTTACTTACAGGACGTTAATTCAATTATATTGATTGTAAATGATAAAGTGTTTATAGAATCAGATGCTATTTTACAAATAGCTCAACACTTATCGTTTCCTTACAAATTATTGGTTGCTGGTATAATAGTGCCAAAAAAATGGAGAGATACCATGTACCGCTGGATTGCAAAAAATAGGTACAAATGGTTTGGGAAAATATAACCGCTACTATTAAAGCGTGCGATCACTCGCAAATTGCTGCATGGTACTAAAATTTCCATGTGGTTTTAAATCCTCCAATAGCATATATAAGCGGTCTAATAATTGATGTCCCGCATACTTTGTGGTATACGATGGCAGGCCGTACCCCGTTACATCCACAAACTCCCAAGGGTGAAAGTACAAGCTTAAATAACCATCTTTTTTTAATGCCTGCTTGCATAGATGCAAATAGTATGTGTAGGGGAAATTTTTAAAACTCAACCAAAAAAGCGGCAGTCGCAAGCCCGAAGAAACAGATGCCGGAATTCTAAAAACACCTTCTATTATATGATAAGATCTTGGCTCATTTAAATGATTGTACCTGCCTGGAAGCCATGTAGGATTCATAGACGCATCATAACCATACCCTGCATTATTAATTGCCTCCATCGGCACTTGTTTCATACGCGGCATTCGAAGGCCCGTTACTGGCTTACCCGTAATTTGCTCAAGCCTTAATCTTGAACTTTGCAAATGTTCAATTTCAAAAAAACTATGATAATAGGTATGTGAAGCTATTTCGTGCTTATCCGACAAATACTTGATGGACGAAGAAAAATGATCTGCAAAATTAGCTGTTGTATAAAGTGTGGTCCGAAAATCTGATTGATTTAAAAGCGGAGTGATTGCCTCAAGACCAAGGAATCCTATTTCCAACTGCTTGTCTGGTGGCAAATTAAAGCCATACTCGAGTGGCATATCAAATTCTTCTACATCAAAACTAATTAAAATTTGAGGCGTCATAATTTGGCTGCTTTCACTAAATATTGAGGACGATTTTTACTTTGCTCAAAAAGCTTACCCAAATATATACCAACAATACCAAGCATCATCAGTATAATGCCACCAAAAAAGGCAAGGGTGGCAACAATAGAAGCCCAGCCATGTACTTCTGTACCACTATAAAATGCATAAATAATGTAAGGTATGTAAAGAACCGACAAAATAGCAAAAGTAAAACCCATGTATGCTGCAAAATAAAGCGGCTTATTACTAAAGGTTGCAATACCCGTAATGGCAAACTTCAACATTTTTTTAGTAGAGTATTTTGTAACGCCAGTATGTCTTGCTTGTGGCTCGTATTCTATTTTTGTTTGCTTAAACCCAATCCATTTAACGAGCCCTCTGTAAAATATTTCTTGATCAGGCATTAAAAGTAATGCATCAAGGGTTTTTCTATTCATCAGTCTAAAATCTGCGGAACCAGGTTCAATTTCAATTTCAGACAAATAGTTCATTAACTTATAAAACAAATTAGCTGTATGCTTTTTAACAAAAGAGATATGCTCATTGTCTTTTCTTACAGTATACACAACATCAAATCCCTCTTCATGCGCTTTTAACAATGAAGGAATTAACGATGGCGGATGTTGCATATCAGCATCCATCATAATTACAATACCTGCAGAAGAAGCGTCTAGCCCAGCTTTTAAAGCATTTTGATGTCCAAAATTTCGTGACAAAGAAATATAAAATACGTTGTCATGATGATTGGATAAATCTTGTATGGCATCTAGCGTTCCATCGGTGCTACCATCGTCAACAAACAAAACCTTGAAGCTAAAGTTTGTATCAGCTAAAGCTGCACTTATGGCACTATAAATCACAGGAATATTATACTCTTCGTTATGTGCAGGAATTACTATTTCAACTAATTTATTCATGCCAATTTGTTTTTGAACTGACTAAATAAAAGTGTGTAAACAACAGCAAGCCAAGCTACAAAACATGGAAGCGCCTTTAAAGAATAACGGAGTATATACTGTTCTCTAATAAATTTTGGAAATAAATCGGTGGGCGAAAAAATGGTGAGCAGCAACATTAGCACCAATAAAACCTTATACGGAAACGTATCTTTATAAGGCTGCTGTACATGCCATATTAAATAGCCTATAACAGCAATTACAAATGTTGGCGACTCTGACGAAGAACTAAATATTACAAGACCAATAAGCAATAATGCCAAGTAAATAAGCCTATACAATGGATTACCCCATAAGCTAAATCGCAGAAGCGGTAATAACATGAGTATCCCCGCTGGCATTGTTACATAAATATTAGGCATATCGTACACACCAAAAATTCTACGAATCATACCCATTACAGATATGTCTTGCATGCCAGCAAACATACTAGACTCAATATTTTGCCCATTTTTTTCAATTAATACTTCGTACCAATCGATGTAGGAATCAATAATAAATTGAGGAGAAGAGATTAACATGGGCAAACAAACAAGGACTACCGCCCAAACAATCCCGGTATAAATAAATTTTTTCTTGTGAGGCGTAAATAAAAAAAATAATAATCCAACAACACTATATATTTTTATCAGTGTTCCTACAACAATAAAGAAAGTCCCAAGCCAAATTTTTTCTTTTTCGATGGCAGTAAAACTTAATAGGATCATGCCACAAAGCATGGGATTGAACTGAACCGAATGCACGGATGTTATAAGTTCAAATACACCAATCAATAAAATAAATTGAATACTCTTTTCGGATAAAGGCAATTGCTTAATTGCGTAAAACAAAAAGCCTACATTTAAAAGACACCATAAAAAACAACCAATATAAACGGGCAGTAAAGCAAAAGGCGCAATAAGAATACTAAATAGTGGACCGTAATGATTAACGTCACTATATTCTAACGGATAAGATAAATACAAATGCTTTTGCTCAATGGTATGCCAGAAGACCTGCTTATATATCAGAAAATTATTAATATCACCTAGTCCTCTACTTATTTCGGCAATGCATGCCAGCATTGGAAATAAAAACCAAATAACATTAATTAGTAATGTTCTGTTATTACCTGAGATTATATTTTTTACCATTAGACCCATGCCTACCGGTAAAATAGTAAAAAATATCGGTCATGGTCAATAAACAACCGGTAAACCCATATTTTTAATCAAATATGTTAAACAAACTATATGTTTATTAAGTATTACTTAATTGAACCGTTTGGTGCATCTCTGGAATAATTACTTCTTTAAACCCTTTACGCTCTAACCTTTTAGCAAAATCTTGCTGTACTTCGTAGTCGCCATGAACTATAAATAGTTGAGAAACGAGATCTGGATTTTGACAACTCAAATACTGACAGAGGTCTTCATAATCGCCATGTGCAGACATACTGCGCATTTGTCCAATTTCGGCCCCTACTTTATAATATTCGCCATAAATTTTTACTTCTGCAACCCCACTTGAAAGCCTGCCACCCAGTGATCTTGGCTCGCAATAACCAACAATTAAAATAGTATTATCCCTGCTGCCAATATTATTCATGATATGGTGCTTTACCCTACCTGCATCGGCCATACCACTTGCCGAAATTATAACACATGGCCCGTCAAGTGTATTGAGTCTTTTACTTTCCTCCACTGAACTTATAAAAGTGAGGCCATCAAAATCAAATGGATCATTATCACGCTCCATTATTTTTCGGATGGTTTTATTAAAATATTGCGGATATCTTTTTAACAGTTCGGTGGCCTCTTTACTTAATGGACTGTCTACAAAAATTGGAATTCGAGGCAGCCTTTTTTCGATACTTAATTGATTATGTGCATACAACAACTCTTGTGTCCGGCCCACACTAAATGCCGGAATAATTAATTTACCTTTTTTATGGATGCAGGTCTTTTCGATCCAAGATAAAAGACTGTCTGGGGTGCCATGCACTTCGTCATGTAATTTATTGCCGTACGTACTTTCTATGATGATATAATTGGCCTGCGGAAAAACGGCCGGCGCTCTCAAAATAGCATCATTGTAACGTCCAATATCGCCGCTAAATGTAAGCTGCTTGGTTACGCCGTTTTCAGTAATTTTTAAATGCACAGAGGCACTTCCAATAATATGCCCAGCATCTGTAAATAAAAGTTCTACACCTGGCGCAATGTTTGTCCATGTGTCGTAAGCAGCTACTTCAAAAAGTGTAAGCGCTTCTGCTGCATCTTCCAAATCGTAGAGGGGTTCAAATGGTGGCAATCCCTGTCTAGCCCTCCTTTTATTAATAAATTTTGTATCGTCTCTTTGAATAACTGCAGAGTCTTCTAGTAACACTGCTGCTAAATCTTTGGTAGCGGGCGTTGCAAAAATCTTTCCGCTAAATCCGTCTTTATATAGTTTTGGTATAAGCCCCGAATGGTCAATGTGCGCGTGTGACAACACTAAAATATCTACCCCCGCTGCTTCAAACCCTAGGGTGCTATTCATTACTTGCGTATCCCTTCCCATCCCCTGAAACATTCCACAGTCAAGTAAAATTTTAAAGCCATTTTGAAGTGTAATTAAATGCTTTGAGCCTGTAACTGTTTGCGCTGCTCCGTGGAAGGAAATTTTCATGAAAATTATTTAGCTGTGAAACTTTTTGAAGCCTT
>JBEDIY010000049.1:0-4713 GCA_041173245.1 Bacteroidota bacterium
AAGCGGAATATCGTGGTCGTAAAGTGAGCCTTGGTAAACGAATGCAAGGTGATGTCAAGAAATTTAAAGTATACGTTAAAAATCCTAAAGGAAAAGTGGTTAAGGTAAATTTTGGATTTGGCGGATCTTCAGCTAAAGGTAAAAGAATGACCATAAAAAAGAATAATCCAGCACGTAGAAAAAACTTTAGAGCAAGACATAATTGTGATAATCCTGGTCCACGTACTAAAGCCAGGTATTGGTCCTGTAGGGCTTGGTAACTTTGATATTATATTTTTATGTCCCGTTGGCTGAGTAGACAAAAGCGAGAGTCTGCAAAACTCTAAAATCGTTGGTGCAAATCCAACACGGGACTCCAATTTTAAATAAACAAAAATGTTACATTTGCGTTTGAAATTTGTATTTATTTTTGTATGCAAAAAGATAATCTATATCAAAAGTTTATGGAATTAAAGAATGAGATAGAAAAACATAAATGGATAGAGAGTGAAAAGCAAGGTAATGATATAGGATTTGAAAAGGCATTGACTGATTGGATGTATAAACATCGAATTGGTTGGGTAACAAATAAAACAAAATAAAATATGGATACAACAAGAAGAACTTTTTTAAAGTCTGGGTTACTTACGGGTACACTTGGATTAAATTTAAATGCAACATCTAAACAACCGATTAATGATCCAACGTGTGGACCAGCGACTGGTGGCAAGAGGTTTAATTTTAAAAATGAACCGCCACGAATTCGTAAGAGTTTTTATGATTTGAGTGATGATGAAGTAAAGAATTTGTGTCGTGCAGTTGGATATATGCGTAAGGATATAGCGTTGAACAGTACATTGCAGTGGGAGAATTATGCTAAGTTACATGCGTATCATTGTACAAATTCAGGAGTATCAATGGTACAAGTGCATTGGAGTTGGCATTTTTTGCCATGGCATCGTGGATATGTTTACTTCTTGGAACGTATATTGGATAATATATTAAAGACTAATTTTGGATGGAATGGGGATGCATTTGCGTATCCATATTGGGATTGGAGTAATCATCAAGAGATACCAAACACAAAGCTTCGTAAAGATTCTGGATTGGCGAGTCCATTATTTGGATATGATTTGACGCAAGAAGATATGGTACAGGCGGACAGTCTTGGTTTTGATAATTTGGCTTTATATGACGGTAATAGAAAGCCATCTATTTTACAACCAACAATGGACCCTAGTAATGAAGTAAGTGCTGATTCAAAGCAACACATTACGGAAACAAAGTGGTATATGAGTCGTGATTATATAAATGCGATTTTACAAGCACCATTTGAACTTTTTGGTGGTAAAGCGGTAGAAAATCCAACTACACCAAGTGGACAAGGGTTATTGGAACAAGGACCACATAATAATGGACATGATTGGGTAGGCACACGTTTTGGTAATAATAGAAATATGGGAACATTGAGATATGCTGCGAATGATCCTATATTCTTTATGCATCATGGTAATATTGATCGTATTTGGTCATTGTATAAGAATGAAATGCCTGATCCAAATGGTCCTTGGGGACAACAAGAATATACATATACAGACATAGATGGTAGTCCCTTAAAGGTAACTGTTAAGGATATAGTCACTAAACTTACTAATATTACATATCAACCACCGTCTGATGAACCTATTAAATTGACTTCTACGGTTGTTAAAACTATACCAAAGTCAGTAACAATTCCTGTAAGTGGTGAATTGACAAAAGATGGACTTGTATTGGATATATCTGAAAATCAACAATTAAAAGATTTGTTGAGTGTAGATTCTAAGTTGTCAGTATTTACGGTTGAAACAGGTCCGATTTCATATACAGGCAAGTTTAATATTAGTGTATATGTAAATCAAACTAATTATATTGGGCGTATTAATGTATTGGATGGTAGATTACCAGATACAAATTTAAATGCTGCACATGAATTTCCAATGACAATTGGTATTGGCAAACAATCATTGACAAATAATTTGAATACATCTTTATCTGGATATCCAAAGTCAATTAAATTAGTATTGAGCAAAGTGCAAAATAAAAATTTCAAGCTCAATATTAAGAGCTTGAAATTTACAGTACTTAGATAATATAGAATACTATTTTTATAGTATACCAGCGTCTTTATAAGACATTTTCACAACGCCTTCATCAATGAGGCGTTTTCTGTTTTTTAGGTGTTGATCGTTTACTGTATCTTTATTTTCACCCATATAACGGACTGCATAACCATTAGTAATTAGTTCATCATTTAGAACCTTTTTGGTGACTGGATTGATGATTTCACCTAAAAGACGACCAAATTTCTCTCTACCATTGGAATCTACATCATCACTGATATGGGTTCTAATGACTACATTTTTGTCTTTGCAAGCTTCAACAAATTTCTTTGCGTATTCTTTGCTTGCTACACCAAACGCTTTTTCTGTTTTGTCTGAAGTACGGCTTTCTGGGGTATCAATTCCTAAAAGTCGTACTTTTTGGTTTATAAACACAACATCAAATCCGAGGTCAATGTCAATAACAACTGTGTCACCGTCTATAACTTCTGTAACTTTTGCGTGGTATTCGTATGGCATAATTGTATAATTTTATTTGAAAAGATTCTTAAAAAACCCTTGTTTTTTGGGTTTTTCTTCAATTTTTGGTTCTTCTTTTTCTTTTGATTTATTTAGTTCGTCCAATTTTTTATTTAAATTTTCTCTGGAAATTTTCATTAATAATTCTGCTCCTTTTGGATGTTCACCAATTTGATGGTTGAATTCGTATCCTTCTTTTTTGAGATTTTCTCTTAATTTAGCGGTTAAATTGGTATTTTCTTTTCTTAATTCAGCAATAATTTTTTCATATTGTTTGACTTGATCTTGCAAGAAATTTCTTTCTGAAGTGAGTGTAACGATCTTTTTAATCAAATCATTTTGTTCGGGTTCAGTTTTTGCTTTTTTCAATTCGTCGCTATATTCTACGATTTCTGCTGTCATTTGTACTATAGTATTGCGTAGTGACTTGACATCTGATTCTAGTGATCCTTTTTCTTGTTCAAGCGATTTAATTTTTATGTCTTTATCATCAGATGATTTTTTTAGATTGTCTGTAAGTTGTTTTAGGTGTGTTACATTTGTTTGTAGGAAGCTAAATTTTTGATCATAATTTTTAATTAGTGTGGATAGTTCTGAATTTTTCTGTGATATGTTTGTTATGATTAAATTTTGACTATTTACAATTTCAACTTGTTTTGTAAATTTATCCGTCAAGTTTTTATAACTGTTATTTAAGAATACAAAATAGACAATTAGACCTAAAAAAATAATTGGAACTGCTAAGTACGTAATTAATTTTGCAACGTCTAATTTTTTTGTAACTGTGGTATTGTTTGTAATATTAGTATTCATAAGCGTAAAATAGTTTTTTATATATAGATATATATTGTGTAGAAATTATTATTAATTTTTATAAAATGAATTCAATATTTATTTTTAGACTGACATTATATAATAAGTTGATATTTTTAAAGATCGATGTATGATGAATAAGTTGAGTGAATAAACTTTGAGTGAAGTTTATCGGTTAAACAGAAACAAGAAAGATAAAATAAAATAAATATGAAGAAACTAGTATTAGTATTGGCTGCTCTTTTTGCAGCATCATCCGCAACCGCAGAAGACGCATCATCATTGACATTTGATGCTGGTTATAATAACCAATACATCGTTAACGGTGTAAGTCGTGCAGAAGGTACTGCTTATGCAGGTTTTGCTGCAATTAAGTCACTAAAGTATGCGGATGTATATGTTAGTGGTGTGTTGTTGCCAAAGGACGGTGTAGATCAATCACATTGGACAGTTGGTACAGGTAAGGGTATTAAGACCTTTGAATGGTTGACATTGCGATTGGATGCGACTGCAACTCGTCATCAAGCAGGTGGATTTGGTATTAAGAATTCCACGGAATTTGGTGTAAAGTTGGAAGCGCAGAATAAATGGGTAACACCATATGTTCGTGGTGCTTATGATATTAACCTAGAACAAGCTGGTGCTGGTGTTGGTGTGTATCGTACATTTGCACTACCATTTGGGTTTAATGCAACTCCAGCGGCAGAACTCGTTAAGTTTGAACGTTATGATGCTGTTACTGCCAAGTTGAATGTATCTCGTCCAATTGGCAATTTTGTACCATATCTTGAAGTTGGTGTAATTGATAACAACTTTAGTACTGCTAAGTACCGTTTTGCTACTGAAGAATTGACTGCTGAAGTTCTATATTCCGCAGGTGTTAAGTATACATTCTGATTATTAAATTAAAATAAAGTATTACAACCGTTAACTGTAAAAAGTTAACGGTTTTTTATTTGTATAGTATATGTATATTTGAAGAAAGAAATATATAATTTATGCCAACACCAACACCAAAGCCAAGTGGTACACCAAGTTCAACACCTAAACCAACAGGCACTCCAAAGCCAACAGGTACACCAAGAGCAAGTGGTACACGATAAACATATGCATTTCGCAGGTGTTAAGTGTACATTCTAATTTAGACTAAAATAGTGTATGTGAACCCGTTTAGAAATAAGCGGGATTTTTTATTTCTATAAACTATTTATAATTAAAGAAAGGTTTATTATTATGACTACGATGGAAAATTTATTATCAGAACACAATGCAATTATTCAAAAGATAATTGCTGAAGCTA
>JBEDIY010000050.1:0-9006 GCA_041173245.1 Bacteroidota bacterium
CCAAACATATAACACACCGAGAGTGATATGGTGTAAATAGGAAGCCCAAAAATGATAAATAAAAAGATGCCCTGTTCTCTTTTTTTGTAAAGTGCATGAATTGCCGCAAAAAAGGCACTGCAATAAATTAAGGGCAAAACAAACATATGCTGCAATTTAAAAAAATCCGCCCAAGCGGCCTGTTATTTTTTGCCAACAGGCATAACAAGGCTCAATTGTTTGGTAAGCCATTTTTTGATGTTGTCGAGGGCCGTAAAATCGGCTCCAAGGTTAATATAACGGTGTAACTGAGAGTGTCTATAGGCTTTTTGTAGGCCCTCGCCATAAAGTACCGTTACTGGTTTTTGAATGGCAGCAGCTAGTGTGCCCGTTCCAGTACTTAAGCAGTAAATAGCTTTTGCCGAATAAAGTAGGTCGCAAAAGGTAAAAAGGTCTGGTGTAGAGGCCGTGTTACTACAATCAATTTCTATGGCCCTGCCGCCCAACACTTTCATTTGAGCATCCGGCACAATACCCGCATTTGTAAACCAGTTTTGAATGGTTTTGGGGTATTTGATATCGCCGGTGTATGATATATAGTTAGGATCATAAATGGTTTTATGAATAAATGCTTCTACTAGTTTAGGCTTGTAATAAATTTCAGGCTCATGGTTTCTTTTATGATCGTCGAGGCCATAAGTAAGCATTAAATGATCTAGTAAATTTTGTCCGTCTGGTATATTTTCTGAAAAATAAAAAACGCCAGCTTCGTTTGTAAATCCATCTAGGTAGGGGTTTAATTCCCACACCAATTTTTTAGTATCGGCGTTTCTAAAAATAGAATCATTAGAAATATATACCTGATTGTAGCCGCCGTATTGTTTGGCAATGCGTGGGAGATGACTATAAAACAAATGGTCGCCAAGTCCTCCTTTTTGTATGGATATGATCAGTGTTTTCAAGGGTTACTTGTTGGATTGTAATAAAGAATGCTTCCAATTTTTTAATTGATGCACTACCTGTTTAATAAAAGGCTTCTTTTTGTTTCCGCTGTTTACTACATACTTACAAGGGATGGCTGCAAAAGCATCAAAGCCACGCTCCATAACATTTTGATGGTATTTGTCAAAAAGCGGCGTTAGGTCTTTTCTATCCGAAAAGCTAAACCTGTTTTGATATTTCGAGATGGCGTACTGTTTATGTAAATCGTATCCACTAAAATGATAAAACACAAGCGGGTGATCGCTGTTAACCATATATACACCCCCTTCATTTTTTGATAAACTCCTTTCTTGTAAATTCCAATAGGCCATATTGTAGCCTGGGTTGTCTAATACAAAAACCTCTTTGTAAAACAGGGTAGCAAAGTTGAGCCATAGCTGATCTACAAAGAGTCCTTTTTCAAAATCTATTTTACATAAATGGGTAAGTCGTTGTTTCCACCACTTAATAAGTGCTAAAGATTCATTACCGCGCTTTAGTGCAATAAAACCTAAATTATAAATACCGGCGTTTAAAAAATCGGTTTCGGTAGGGTATTTATTATCGTTGATAGGCTTTGTAATATGAGGTGTCAAAACAATTTGATTGGAGACCAAATGCTTTTCAAGTAATTCAAAAGAGTGGTACACAAAAATGTCAGGGTCTAAATACACAATACTTTCAACCGCTTCATTTTTTTCAAATAAGTAAGAAAAATAAAATGGCTTAACGGCTGTATTTAGTTCTGTGATATTGTATTGTGCACAAAACGTATTAAAATTAGGAATGCTAATTTCCTTGATTGGAATGAGGGTGTAGTTGACAGATTTTACAATTGGATGAGCCTCGTCAATTTCATCTACAAGTCCAATAATAAATTGATAATTTGGATTGTGCGCAAGTAAAGAATCGCCTAGTGCAAGCGCCTGCGCTAAATAATTTGCTGAGCAAATTGTGAATGCAATTTTATTACTTGGATGGCTCATTATTCGTTTATGCGTTTATACAAGAGTGATTTAAAAACCTCAAAATTTTTAAAGACAAAAAATTGAAGCATTGAGTAAGCGGCAACGCAAGTAAAAATAGATAAAATACAAATAACAATATTGTTATCCGTGGTTAGGCGAACTAGTAATATGATTGGAATAAACAATAAACTAGAAAAAATCGTTTGAAATAGTAATCGTTTATTGATCGTAAATGTGCTTTCGGATTTAAGGTGGTAATAGTATGCAGCGCAAACAATACATTCGGTAATAACAGCGCTTATAGCGGCACCCTTGTCTAAATAAAGAGGGATGAGTATTAAGTTAGATATCATGCTAACTGTTAACCCTATAAGCATGGCTATAAATACAGCTTTGTTTTTGCCAAAAGGAATAAGCCATTGAAAAGATAGTAAGTGCCCAAGGCCTATAACAATGGGTAGTACCGACATAATTTGCATAGACAAAACACTTGGCGCAAATTCAATTCCCGCAAACGTAAATATGAGTTCGGGGGCTAGTGTCATTAATCCAACCGTAACAGGTATCGTAGTAAAAATGGTTACATCCAAAGAGCTGCGCAAAAATGTTTTTGCTTTATCTATTTGTTGGTTGTTGTAATAGTAAGTAATGGAAGGAATAAGTGTGGCACCAATGGCCGTAATAACCGGAATAATCAGTTTGGTAAGCTTGGTGGAAACAGTATAATAACCAACAACTTCGGGGCTGGTTAAAAAGTATAAAATAATGGTATCCCAAAGCGTGTAAATACTAGATGCGATGGTAGCCCCAAAAATGAGAAGTAGTGGTTTATAATGTTCTGAAAAACTAAACACCGGCTTTTTAATTTCTAGGTGTAAATAAATGTCTAAAAAATTATACACCTGATTGCCCAGAATCGAAAAAATAGAAATCCAGAGGTAATTATAAATATCGCTGCTGGTTTTTACAAAAGTATAGAGTAGCGCCAGTGAAATAGATTTAACAACAATGGATCGGATGGTGATTTTATGAAAAGCCTCAATGCCACTATAATACCAGTCGGTGTAGCTGAAGCTTAAAAAAACCAAAATGCCGGCAATAATATAGTAGTGTTGATTGCTTGCAAAATAGGGATGTAAACAAACGATAAAAAAATAGATGCATGATACAGCCACACTTGCTATAAAAAACAGCGTACTGAGTGATAAAAAAGTACTTGAAAGCTTTGAAGCGTCATCTCTAATTTTAGCAATGGCCCGAACCCCGTAAATGGGTATGCCAATGGCTGCAAATATGGAAAAGTACTGTGCAAAAGACATTACAAATTGTACTTCTCCAATGCCTTTAGGGCCTAAAATTCTTGCTGCGTAAGGAAAGCTTATTAATGGAAATAAGATATTGGTAAATGAAAGTAATATGTTGTAAACGATATTTTTTTTCATTCACCACTAGTTTTTAAGGGCAACGACTTTTAAATTATCGATGGCCCAACTTCTAGCACAGGTGTCATTTTTATTACCACCAGCATCACTCATAGAAATTTTTACAGATTTTGCGCTGTGTAGTAAACTATGTACAATTTTGTATTTACTGGTTCCTGTTTTATTATCTTTTAAACTACAAACACCCGGTAAATAAATTTCTTGTGCATGGTTACCAGCAGGAAAGGTAAGTCCCGAATTTAACCAATTAGGATAGGCCTGTTGGATATTGCTACTATTTGAAAATCCAGTTAACAACCGGTTGTTGCCATCTATAGTTAACATCCATAAATCGTTTTTCCAGTTGTCGTGCAAATACAAATCAAATTCTACTTTTAAAACCGAATGCTCTGGAAGTTTGTCTACATCGAGTTCTATTCGGGTATTGTTAAATACCCCCAGCATTTTTAGGTTTTTGTAGTTGGTAATTTTATTAAAAGGGAATACACCAAAAGCAAAATCGCTTAACCAGCCTGCTGCTACTATTCCTTTGGGGTCGCCATTGTTAAAATTGTTCTCATAAGCAACAGTAACATCGGTGAGGTCTTTGGTGCAACTAGTGATAAGTATGAGTATGCCGCCTATTAATGTAAATAAGTGTTTGTATTTAAAATACTTCATAATAGTGCCAATTATAGTCAAAAATAGTTAACACATCCCATTTTAACCCTTTTTTTTGAAGGCTTCCTGTACCTTTGTGCCTCAATACCAATTTATGCCTCAAAGCAGTTCAAATTCATCGGTGGTTGTTAAAATAGTAAATGAGTCGGGTAATCCGCTACCAGCCTATGCTACCGAAGGATCTGCGGGCATGGATTTGTGTGCGCATTTGCACGAATCTGTGGTGTTGGAACCACTTGAGCGTAAACTCATTCCTACCGGATTATTTATTGAACTACCCACTGGTTACGAAGCGCAAATACGTCCGCGCAGTGGGCTTGCATTAAAGCAGGGTATTACCTGTTTAAATTCGCCAGGAACCATCGACGCCGATTATAGAGGTGAAATTGGGGTGATACTGATTAACCTTTCTAATGAAATGCAGGTCTTAAACAGTGGCGACCGCATCGCACAAATGGTAATTGCACCGGTTACACAAATTAGCTGGGAACCAACTAGCGCCTTAACACCTACAAATAGGGGAACAGGCGGGTTTGGGAGTACCGGTAAATAAAACACAATTAACACAACCACATGAAAATAAAATTACTTGCTTTTTTAACTTCTATTGTACTGTTAGCCGCCTGCGGAACGGTAAAAAAAGTAGAAGGAATTCAAGACGCGTTCTCTAAAAAAGACACAGCACAATTAGTGGTGGTTCATGAAATTCCGGTGATAGACTCGGCAGCTATTGTTAGAGACATTATGGGTAAAGTAGGACAGCAAAAAATTAACTTTAAAACCTTTAATGCTAAAATAAAAGTAGACTACGAGGGGGCCGAAAAAAAGGACAACTATACCGTGTATTTAAGCATGGTTAAAGACTCTGTTATTTTAATTAGAGTAAAGGGTACTTTTTTAGGAATCGCTGCAGAAGGTCTGCAGGCAAGGGTTACAAGAGACAGTGTAGTGCTAGTACAAAAAGTAGGAGATAAGTCGGTAACCAAAAGGTCTATTGCTTATTTACAAGAGGTAACAGAAATTCCTTTCGATTTTATGTCGTTACAAGACCTACTTATTGGCAACCCTATATTTTTTAGTAACAACCTAGTTTCATATAAATCCAACGACAACCAATTACTGGTTACCATGGTAGGCGATTTATTTAAAAATCTCATTAACATAGATAATACAACACAGCGTATTTTGTTTTCTAAGCTCAACGACGTTAATGCACTGCGCAACCGTAGTTGTGATATTTCCTACGGTAATTTTCAGCCCCTGGGCATTTACTCGTTTGCTGCCGACCGTAAAATATCTATGTCGGAGAAGTCTAAGCTGGACATCTTTTTAGATTTTAAGGAGTTTTCGATCGACGATCCCATTAAATATTCGTTCGAAATCCCTAAAAATTATAAGAAAAAGTAATTTCTGGCTCATTTTGCCGTTAATAAGTAATTGGACCGTTTAAACCTTATGCTCATGACCCTGCAACGCTTTATTTTTTTGGTTCTTTTTTTGATGACTGTGGCGGGCGCCTCGGCACAACAATCTCGAGAAGAACTACAAAAAAAGGAGCAGGAGCTTAAAAAAGAATTGTCGGATTTAAACAGGCAGCTTTCAGAAACGCAAAAAAACAAAAAGCTTTCTTTAAACGAACTTGCACTTATTAAGCGCAAAGTAGCTAAGCGTGAAGAATTAGTGCGTGGCATTAACAATCAAATCAACGAACTGGACAATACCATTTACTTAAACGAATTGGATATTTACCGCCTTCGCAAAGAGCTGGACACCCTAAAACTTAAATACGCCAAGAGTATTGTTTTTGCGTATAAAAGTAGGGGCAGTTATGAGTACCTCAACTTTTTATTTTCGGCCCGTAATTTTAATGATGCAGTTAAGCGCATGGCTTATTTAAAAAGCTATCGTCAAAATAGAGAAACGCAGGCCATTGCTATAGCTCAGTCGCGTGTGATGCTTACGCAAAAAGTAGATGTGCTCAACTCAAATAAAAAAGAACGCTTGGTAACGCTAACGGCGCAGAGTGAGCAATTAAAAGTATTACAAGAAGATAAAAAGGCGCAGGATAAAGTGGTGGCGCAATTAAAAGGACAGGAGTCTGTTATTGCCAAACAAATTAAAGACAAAGAAAAGCAGCGTGTGCGTATGCAACAAGCGGTAATGGCGATCATTAAAAGAGAAATTGATGAGGCCGCCCGTAAAGACCGGATTGCAAAACAAAAAGCCATTGATGACGCCAAAAAAAATGCGGCAGCATCGGGTTCAAAAAATAATACATCAGATAATTCGGTAAAAAATAATACGGCTGCAAATAGTGCTAAAAATAATGAGCCCATTGTGTTAGCTAAAGCAGGTTCACGACCTTATTCTCCATTTGAATCTACCGAGGAGGGCCGCGAAACATCTATGCATTTTGAGCAAAACAGAGGCCGTTTACCATGGCCAGTAGATCGTGGAAATGTGTTTATTGAATTTGGTGTATCCACGGTGCCGGGTACTAAACTCAAGCAAAATTCGGATGGTATACATATTGCATTACCAGAAGGATCTGCTGTAAAATCTATTGCCGACGGTGAAGTATCGTATGTTGGAGAAGTAAATGGCGATCAGGTTGTAATGGTGCGTCACGGAAAATATTTTACAGTGTACCAGCAACTTTCTAGCGCTAGTGTTAGCGTTGGTAAAGAAGTTAAAGCAGGTTCTATGTTAGGCCGCTCTGGTAAAAGTATAGATGGTGAAGGCAGTATTATATTTACGATCAACAATGAACGTGGTGTGCCGCTTAATCCGGATCAGTGGCTTAGACCTCGAAGGTAGAAGTAGCGTTAATCGCTTTTTTCCATCCTTTTTTTAATGCATCCGTTTCAGTATTTTTTAATGCTGGCTCAAATACTTTTTCTATTTGCCACTGCGCACTAATATCATCTATTGAGTTCCAATAACCTACTGCAAGCCCTGCTAAATAAGCTGCACCAAGTGCAGTCGTTTCTGTAATAGTGGGTCTGATCACTTTAGTATGTAAAATATCGGACTGAAATTGCATGAGCATATTATTGGCAGTGGCGCCACCATCTACACGTAGTTCTTTTATGGTAATGCCCGAATCTTTTTGCATCGCATCTAAAACATCCATGGTTTGGTAGGCAATACTATCAAGTGCCGCGCGCGCAATATGTCCTCTGCTCGTGCCCCTTGTAATACCTACAATGGTACCCCTTGCATGTTGGTTCCAATAGGGTGCGCCAAGGCCGGCAAAAGCAGGAACTACATACACGCCATCTGTGCCGGTTACTGTGGCAGCAAGGGTTTCAACCTCTGCCGATGTTCTAATCATTTGTAATCCATCACGGAGCCACTGCACCACAGCACCTGCAATAAACACACTACCTTCTAACGCATAATGTGTTTCGCCATTAATTTGCCAAGCAATAGTGGTAAGCAAATGATGATGAGATGTTACTGCTTTAGTGCCCGTATTCATGAGCATAAAACAACCAGTGCCGTAGGTATTTTTTACCATGCCTGGCTGAATACATTGTTGACCAAATAATGCAGCTTGTTGATCACCAGCAATACCTGCAATAGGAATGCTATGTGATGCCAACATATTTTGTGTGTGTCCGTATATTTCTGAACTACTTTTTACTGTTGGTAATATGTTTTTTGGAATGTCTAAAAGTCTAAGTAATTCTTCATCCCAACTAAGGGTGTGAATATTAAAAAGCATCGTACGCGATGCATTAGAAACGTCGGTGGCGTTTACTTTACCGCCCGTTAATTTCCACAACAACCAACTATCAATAGTGCCAAAACATAATTGTCCTGCTGCTGCTTTTTCACGCGCACCTTCAACATTGTCAAGTATCCATTTTAATTTGGTACCAGAAAAATAAGCATCAATAACAAGTCCTGTTTTTGCTTGAATATTTTTTGCGTGTCCTTGTTTTTTTAGTTCATCACAATAGTTTGCTGTGCGGCGGTCCTGCCAAACAATAGCGTTGTAAATAGGTTGCCCGGTTTGTTTATCCCATACCACTGTTGTTTCACGCTGGTTGGTAATTCCAATGGCTGCAATTTGCGAAGCGTCAAGCCCAGCTTGCATAATAGCCTCCGATGCAACACCAATTTGTGTGCTCCAAATTTCGTTGGCATCATGTTCTACAAGTCCGGCCTCCGGAAATATTTGTGTAAATTCTTTTTGTGCGGTAGCTAAAATTTCGCCGGCCTTATTAAAAATAATGGCCCTGCTAGAAGTAGTGCCTTGGTCTAAGGCCAAAATATATGTATCCATAAAAATTGTTAATGACGTTTGCAATGTTTGCGAAAAATTAAGCGAGCCACATAAAAACATAAGCCGCAGCAACTGCGCCAATAATAGGTCCTACAACAGGCACCCATGCATAACCCCAATCACTTCCACCTTTATTTTTAATGGGTAAAATGGCGTGCACAATGCGTGGTCCTAAATCTCTGGCAGGGTTAATGGCATAACCAGTGGGGCCACCCATACCAAGGCCAATACCAAGTACGAGTAACGACACAGGAAGTGCGTCTAGTGCACCATTTGTTTGTGCAGGTGCCGCAATGTAAAAAACGCCGAGCATAAATATAAAAGTGGCAATGGCTTCCGATAAAATATTGTGAAAAGGGTCTCTAATGGTTGGTGAGTTACTAAAAACCCCCAGTTTGGTAGCCGCATCGGCGGCCTCATTAAATTGTTGACGGTGTGCTAGCCAGGCCAAAAAGGCACCCAACATGGCGCCTAACATTTGTGCCAAAATATAGGATGGCACGAGATTCCAACTAAATTTGCCGGCAACGGCTAGTCCAATGGTTACGGCTGGGTTTAAATGCGCCCCGCTGATGGTTGCAGTAGCATAAACACCTACAAAAACAGCTGTAAACCAACCAAGTGTAACGGCCAAATAGCCTTCTTGGTTCCCTTTTGTTTTAGGCAATGAAACGTTGGCAACTAC